>NZ_JVDT01000236.1 GCF_001076885.1 Bacillus sp. 522_BSPC | reverse complement strand
TAACGATTGTAACCAATTAATGATTTTCTATGAATAATTCAGGAATTAATATCTTTTTCATATACTTCACCTCCATTTTGAGAAACTTATATTAAAGAAATTATACAAAAAAAGTTTGTAGAAACATTGCAGAAAAAATGAGTTTTTATTCTAATGAGACTTTTTGCGTCTTATAGTTCTAAAAAAATTGTAAAGCTTGTTTTGAGTTAGTATATTAAAAGAACAGAAATAGAAATGTTTGATCATAAAGGTTCTCTTATTCGTTTTTATTTGAATATGATGTGTAAACTTCATATTTTCTCCATTTTCTTCTTTTATAATTAAGTAAATTATAACTACATCTTTATCTGGAAGAATAATGAAAAAATTAATACCTATTTTAAGACTACTCAAATAGATATTCGAAGGAGTAATCGTTTAAAGTGAAGATTAAAAGTATTTCCTTCAAACTTGGTTTATGGTTTAGTACCATATTTCTTTCGTTGCTTTTAATATTGGGATTTATTTTATATGGTGTTTTTACTAATTTTTTTACTGATTATATCGAACAGGATTTAGTAGCAAAAGGTAATAACCATGCGCAAAATTTAGAGAAACAATTTACTAAATCTACAATTAATCATGCCATTCAAATGGAGCAGGGAGTATCTACTAAAATTCTAATTACCAATAATCAATATCAAATTATATCTTCATCTATTGAACTTGATGAAGATATAATTGATCATATTTTTTTGGACAAACCAATCAGTACAGGACAGGTTATAGAGAATGATTGGAAAAACCATGAGTATATTGTCTCCGTTTCTCCTGTTGGTGAAAATCAAGGATATGTATATATGTACTACCCTTCCTCTATTATTAAGGAAATTATTTTTGTCATGAGTTTATTAAGCTTTATTTCAAGTTTAGGGATAATGTTAGTTGCATTTGGACTCATTGGAATTTTATCGCGGGTATTTACTAAGCCTCTTTTAACAATGAAAGAGGCAACCCTCAAAATGGCTGAAGGAAAGTATAAGCAAAAAGTACCTATTCATGGTAGGGATGAAATTGCTCAACTTGGAAATTCCATTCAAACCTTGGGAGAACAACTCCAATATTATGAAGAAAGTAGAAATGACTTTTTGGCGGCTGTATCACATGAAATTCGAACGCCATTAACCTATATTAAAGGGTATAGTGATGTGTTAAGTAAAGGTATCATAAAAAATAGAGAAGAACAGGAAGAATACTTGCAAATTATTAACAAAGAGACAAATAGGCTTTCTTTTTTAGTAAATGATTTATTTGAGATGAGCAAACTGCAGACAGGAAAGTTTGAATTAACGAAAGAATGGACCTCGATCAATGACATAATGGAAAAAATTATTTCCAATCTGAAGCCCGTTGCAGAGAAAAAAGGATTGGAGTTATGGGGTGAATTGGAAGAGGATTTACCTCTTCTTTATGTAGATATCCGAAGAATGGAACAAGTGTTTTATAACCTTATAGAGAATGGAATTAAGTATACAAATATTGGAGGGATTTCAGTTCGTTCCTTTTCTAAAAGAGATTTGATTGGAATAGAAATAAAAGACACTGGAATAGGTATACCTCAAAATAATCTACCAAGAATTTGGGAACGTTTTTATCGGGTTGATTCTTCCCGTACAAGAAAAACAGGGGGATCCGGATTAGGATTATATGTGGTTAAACAAATCATCGAATCCCATGGTGGAACTATTACCGTAAAAAGTACAGAAAACGAAGGATCCATTTTCACGATATTTTTAACCATTGATCAAGAAAATAAATCTAGGAGAAACCGATGAAGAAAATATTAATTGTAGATGATGAATTTGAAATGAGACAGTTATTGCGAATTTATTTACTTCAGGATAATTATCAAGTAGATGAATCTGACAACGGACAGGATGCTTTTGAAAAAGTGAAAAAAGATGATTATGATCTAATGATCTTAGATGTTATGATGCCCATTATGGATGGTTGGAGGACGCTTGAGGAAGTAAGAAAAATATCAAATATTCCAATTATTATGTTAACTGCTAAGGGATCGATCCAAGATAAGGTCACTGGCTTGTCTAGTGGTGCTGATGATTATTTAGTAAAACCATTTGATGAAGCAGAATTATTAGCACGGGTAAATGCTCTGCTGCGTAGAGCCCATAATCAAGAGGAAAATATGGATCAACATGAAGTATTAAAATATGAAGGAGTTATTTTAAATCTTACAGCTAGAGAAGTTACTTATGAAAATCAAAAGCTTAATCTGACTCCAACTGAGTTTGATCTTTTAGAAATTTTTATTAGACATAGGGGAAAAGCATTATCAAGAGAACAACTAGTGGAACATATTTGGGGGCTTGAGTTTATGGGGGAAGATAGAACGGTAGATGTGCACGTTAAGAATTTACGGCTAAAGCTAAAAGCTTCAGGTATTGATAAATTGTCAATTAAAACCGTTTGGGGTATTGGATATAAAGTGGAATAAGGGTGAGAAAATGAAACGGCTATGGCCAATAATCATATTGAGCTTCTTCATACTAATCGGGATTATTTTTTTACTTTTTGTACTAAAAATGATTTGGTTTACGCCCGGACCAATGGGGATGATGATGGGGCGGCATATGATGGTTAATCATATGTCATTCTGGTTTAGTCAAATATTTTGGATTTTACTTATTATCATAGGAATCATCTTATTGATATATTTAATTATAAGGAAAAATAGGGACAAATATAATTAGTATATTGTTGTTTAATAAAAGTAGATATGCAGAAAAGGATACAATGATCCATCATAGGATTCCTGTATCCTTTTCTGCATATCGATATTTTGCATAACCTTTTCACCGTCTGAACCAAATAATAATTATGGCTACTTCCATGTGCTAAGAAATCCAAAAATACTCTGTCTTTCTATGGGCAACGGATTTTTGATTTATGACTCCTTTTTCACCATGGCTGAAAGAGAGTCGATTTCTTTTCGCAGCTTTTCATTTTCTAATTCTAGGTTTGACATTTTTTTATCCAACACTTCCGAAGAGTGTGAATCGTGACCATGTTGCTTGTGCCCATGACCACCCATACCTTTCATCATGAAAATCATCATAAGTGGGCAAAGCAACAATAATAACCATTCCATTAAAATCACTCCTAATCTTTTTTTAAAATCATACTAAGAAAATAAGGAGATTTTATGGAGAAAATGAAATAAATCATTTAAAAAGCTTCATATTTTCTTCATCTTTTGAAGGTATGTTAAGAGTGTAGATAATAATACAAGGAGGAAATAGTAATGATGGGACCTGGATATTTTGGAGGATTTGGAATGGGAGGTGGGTCATTCATGATGATCATAGTCATTTTGGTTATAGGGGTACTTCTTTATTTGGCATATAACCACAAAAATACTGGAAATGGAAATATGATGGCGGTACAGCCTGCACATAATTTAGAAGCGTTTGAAATAGCAAAATCAAGACTTGCCAGTGGAGAAATTACGGTAGAAGAGTTCGAACAAATCAAGAAATATCTACTATAAAGACGGATGTAAATTTAAAAATTTAACAATCTATTATAAATAAGGAGTGTATGATGATGAAAAAGACTATATTAATTGGAGCTTTGGCTGCAGCATTTATTGTAACGGGAGGAACTGGCTTATATATAGCATCTGCTAAAGATACTCCTGTTAATCAGGCTTCAATGATGCAAGAACTAGGAATTGATTATGATCAAATGGCAAATATGATGGGAACTGGAAATTTGGACGATATGCAAAATTACATGGAAGAACAGGGAGTAGACTTAGATGAGATGAAAAAATTCATGGAAGATGGAAATATTAACTTTGGACAAATGAAGCCATTAATGAGCAAAATGCATCCGAACTTAGATAATAAGGAACTAGAAGAAATGTATAAAAGTATGCATGGAACAGGTGGTGCATCACAAAGTAGTAATTTCTAATAAATAGTTTCAAGTATTTACTAGAAACAGATACGTAGGCCGGTTATTCTTAGCCTACGTATGATATAACATATAAAAATGTCTGGAGGAGGTAAAAAGTGGTTTTATTACTCATTTTAGCTATTGGCTTTTATCTTTATAAAACTGGAGAACTACAAAAAGTACTTAACAAGTTTCAGTTTCGACAAAGTCCAGATACCAATGGAGCAAGAAGAGTACTAGATTTAAGATATGCATCAGGACAAATATCAACAGAAGAATATATCAAACTTAAAAATATTTTATAAATAGTTACAATTTATCATCTATAGGAGAATAAAGGAATGATTGGGTAGGGATTAGGAGTTTCTATTGTAATCCCTATGGTATGTTAAAACTAAGAATATTTTATATAATACAGAATAATAAAAAAGACAATAGAAAGGATCCATATAAATATTAATAGTTTTTTTATATCCATTTTAGTAAATTCTCCTTTTTAATTTCTATAAGAAGGATTTTCTCAAAAAGATATGCAAATATTATTGATAAGATATGGTTTTTTTTATGATTATAAAGAAAACAAATATACTATAAAAAGGAAAACGTTCCTCGTAGAACAGTAATACTATTAAGAAACCACTGTATATTTTTCTTCAAAATTAAATAGAGTTGTATTTTATTTCTGTTATCAATTTTGGAAAGTCCGATAATTTCTATTCTTATGATATAAAGCATCAAAAATATATAGCTGACTTTTATAGTTATAATGGTCTCTATTAAAAATAGTGTAACCGTCAAGTAGTTTTGAACACTTTTTGCTAATTAACTTTGAACACTTTTGTTTAGATTTCCCCATCTTGGCGATAGGATGGGGAGGTATCCTGTTTATTTTAATAAGGTAAAATATCGAGTTGACTCATAAGTTTTGTATTTTCCTCTTCTAATTCATCTACTTGCTGTTTTAAATATTTAATTTCATCTAATAATCTGCTAATCTTTGTCTTATCGTCAATTCCTCTTTCATAGGCTGTTCCTTCCCACCTATAGAAGTCTAGGAAGTTATAAACATCTTCTTCTTCAATCATATAAGTCTCTTTACTTATCTTTCCTTTAAGTTTCCCTTCATCGAGCCATTGCTCTACGTTAGCCCTATCACATTTGATTCCATATGAATGCATAAGATTAGTTGTCTCTTGTACGGTCAATGTATTCAATCTCTTTCATCCTCCAATTTCTAGTTTTGTTTCGATTTAAACAGATTCATTTTCAAAAATAGCAGTCCGGTGTTTAAGCCTGTAGCTGTCATTTTCATTAAGTTGTATGACTTCAACTCGGTGAAGTATCCGATCCAAAATAGCCATGGTAATTCCTTGGTCTCCCATCAATTCACCCCATTCTTCAGGTCCTTTATTAGAGGTTAATATAATAGAACTACGCTCATATAAATGATTTACTAGATGAAAGAACAAATTAGCCTCCCGTTGATCAATAGCCATATACATTAAATCATCAATAATAACTAAATCTGATTCCCTAATTCTTTTAAGCTGGCTTTGAGACTTTTTTATATATTCTTCGGTTTTTAAGAGATGTACTAGTTCACCCATGGTTGAAAAGGTAACTTTATAACCCTTTTGAATGGCCTCTATTCCTAGTCCAATGGAAATATGGGTTTTTCCAGCACCTTGAGGTCCTAATAAAATTAAATTATATTGTTGATCTAACCAATTCAGTTCCCTTAATTGGTTAAGTTGACGAGTACTTAACGATCGTTGTTCTTCAATATGAAATTCATCCAATTTCTTATGATAAGGGAACTTGGCCCACTTTAATCTTCTTTCTATGTTTTTTTCGTCACGTCGCTTTAGCTCGTACATAAGAAGTTCCTGCAGGAACTCTTGATAGGTCCAGGACATTTTTTCTGCGTTACGAAGTATCACAGGTAATTCATTTGCTGTTTCCGTCATTCTCACTTGGCGAAAATACTCCTGTAAGTTATGTACCGTTTGAGTCATTGTAAAACACCACCTAGTATCTTGATATAGTCGTCCATTTCCCTTGTTGCTGCTGTGGCTTTTAATGCGGTGTTGATATGACTATTTTTTGTTCCTTGAATCGAGGAAGGATTCGGGGCTTTTGCTTCTTTTAACCGGGTTAAATGTTGTGCCACATCCCGAAGGTCATTTGCACTCCATAACTGGTCCTTTATACAAACAGCTAAGGATTCGTCTACTACTATTCGATAATGGTTAATGGTGCTTTGAATGACTTGAAGCTGATCACGTATATATCTCTGATAACGGCTTCCTATCTCATATATAAATCTTTCTGCCTTTTCCTGATCTTTAAACTGACGAATCAAGGTTTCCTTATAAGCTTGAATTCCCTTTGAACGATCCCTTGTATGCTGTCTGTTTTTAATTAATTCCCCTTTTCCATGGCATAGGGGATGTCTTGCTAAGACTTCTCCCTGCGTTTCTCTTCTTATCACAAGTTCTTGCTCTTGAATTTCTATATATACCGTATTCTCTCCCCTTGGACGATAAGTCCCCAAGGGTAGAGAATAACGATTAGATTTATATTTTATGACATTGTTGTAAACTGTCACATTAATTCCTCTAAATTGCAGTTATATTTTTCAAATTCTTACAGACTACTATCTATACTTCTCCTAAGTAATATGCTAAATTTTTTGCATATTCAAAGGGAGGAGTTTTTTTATGATCATTTCTCATGATTTCGGAATAAGTTTGGAGGAATATGCGGCAAGGGGGAAATCGAATGCATTTCCAACATTCAATACTTGTCCAAATTGTAAGTGTG
Source organism: Bacillus sp. 522_BSPC (assembly GCF_001076885.1). Classification (GTDB taxonomy): domain Bacteria; phylum Bacillota; class Bacilli; order Bacillales; family Cytobacillaceae; genus Niallia; species Niallia hominis. The sequence continues at coordinate 25,872 of NZ_JVDT01000236.1, read as the reverse complement.
TATCCCAAGGGAACCTTGAAAGAAATGGCTATTATTGGAGGTATGGAATCTCGGAGGATAGAACTTTAAGGATTCCTATATGTCGGCTAAAATGTCTCGGGTGTAGAGTGAGTTTTTCCATTCTCCCAGACCTTTTGATCTCTTATTTTCAACATACCATTCAAACGGTTTTAAACCGGATCAAACAATTTATAGAGAAGAAAAAATCTAACGGCAGTCGACAATTATTAAGGTTTTATCTAATTCGCTTCAGTAGAAAATTACAGTGGATACACAGTTTCTTTATTGATATTGGTTTCAAAGGGGGGATGTCCCCAGATAAAAATAAAGAAACCATAAAATACTTGAAAATGATCCTCGATTTTGGCGAATCAACCTTCTTGCGAAGGTCCTGGGGTCACTTATCAAAATACTTTATGGCAAATTAATTCTACCATATTTGGTGACAATAAAAAATAATAGCCTCCCCACATACCTTTTTCATAGTCAGAAAATATCGAAAAAAGTAGAATGGATATATGGATAACCGGTTGTCCTTCTAATCAAAAGGAGGAAATTCCATGACTGAAAAAGAACGTGAACAAGTGGCTTTATTTCGGTATGGCCTGATTGCCCCTCTTTTAAATGGGCAAGTAGATTCAAAGGAGTATTTTCAAGGACTAGATGGAAAAATTCATTCTATGCCTTATTATGGAGAGCGAAAGATTGCCGAAAAAACAATCAAAGAATGGTTACTTCATTATCGGAGAAATGGTTTTGAAGCATTAAAACCAAAGAAACGAGGAGATCGAGGAAACTCCAGAAGACTGTCTCCTGATGATCAGGATCATATTTTAGAAATAAGAAGAAAATCTCCCCACATGCCTGTTAGTGTTTTCTACGAACAACTAATCAAGCGTGGAGAGATTCAACAAAAGCAAATATCTTACTCTACTATAAATCGATTATTGAAAAAACACAACCTATCAGGAAAACAAATTTTAGCCATTCCTGAAAGAAAAAGATTCGCTCATGAAAAGGTAAATGTCCTTTGGCAGGGGGATTTATCTCATGGTCCTTATGTGCCAATGGACGGAAAAAGAAAGAAAACCTTTCTTATAGCATATATCGATGACTGTTCTAGAATCGTTCCATATGCACAATTTTTTTCAACGGAAAAATTCGATGGTTTAAGAATAGTAACAAAAGAAGCTTTAATACGTAGAGGAAAGCCCACTATCATCTATACGGACAATGGTAAGATCTATCGATCTGAAACACTTCAATATGCATGCGCACAATTGGGAATTACCTTAACGCACACAGCTCCTTTTGATCCCCGTAGCAAGGGTTATGTTAAGATTTTTGTTATGTAAAGAAATAGGCTTCTTTTCAAGGATATCCCTATACTTAATGCCTATTTCTTTACATAATAAATCATCTGTGTTACGAAGTAACCAAACATTTTAGGAGGTTTGGTTATGGATTTTAAAAAGCTCGTTTCCTTGTGCCAAGATGAATTAATTAGCCGTGAATACGGCGGTATGCATTACCTGAAAATCAAAACGGAATGGGATAGGCTACAACAATGGATGAAAGAACATCAACACACGGATTTCTCCGAGTCTATCGGCTTTGCATACTGTGATGAGGTTTTTGGGGATCATATCCTAACGAAAATTGTAAACAAAAAGGATCGGGTAAGACTCAGGGCAGTGCGAATGTTGATTTCTTACCAAAAAGATGGAGATTTTGAATTCCGCACCCCTCGTGTTGAACGAATTTTTGATGGTGAAATTGGTAAAATCATAGAATCATATCTTTCATATGCTAGTAACGTCCTGCATCTATCCGATGAAACGATAAGAAATAAGAAACAGTATTTGTATGAATTTCATATGTTCCTCAACGGGCGTTCATTGGTCCTGGAAGAATTGAATGTAGACATAGTAGAAAACTTTTTCAAATCTATGGATTACTCCCCTGCCTCAAGGCATAACAGCGGATCAACTTTACGGATTTTTCTACGACATGCTTACGATAACGGACTGACAAAAAAGGACTGTTCCATTTTTGTTCTCGCTGATAATTATAAAAAACATTGTAAAATCCCCACAACATACGAAGAACAAGAAATAAGCAGCGTGATTGCTTCCGTGGAGCGTTCATCTTCGATCGGAAAAAGGGATTACCTTATTTTACTTTTAGCTGCGGAATATGGCTGGCGTACAAAGGATATCGTAAGCTTCCGGTTCACTCAGATTGACTGGGATAATAATGTCATTAGTTTTAACCAAAGCAAGACTGATATACCGGTAGAATACCCTCTTCTTTCATCAGTCGGAAATGCCATCATCGATTATCTAAAGCATGGTCGCCCGAAAACGAACGCTGAAGAAATTATTGTAGCCGCTGATACTGTCAAAAAAGGACAGCCGCTTTCCCCACCGACCGTCCACTCCATTGTTTCAAAGTATATGGGCAAGGCGAACATTAAAAATTGGAAGGCAAAGAAGCATGGTGCCCATTCCTTGCGGCATAGTCTTGCGACCAACATGCTAAAAAGAAACGTATCCATGCCCGTCATTAGTACCGTCATGGGGCATCAAAATACAGAAACAACCAAAATTTATCTAGCCGTCGATGTAAAGAAACTGAAGCAATGCCCCCTTCCCATGCCCGAACTGCATTCAGCACATTTTAGATGGGAGGTGCAATGAATGAACACACCAGTATTCCACTCTGTATTTGCCGATGAAATGAATGCCTATCTTGAATATAAAGTGGCTTCGGGCTATAAGGCTATTAGTTTTTGTACCCATCTACGTCATTTTGACAGTTTCTGCATCCGACTAGGGATTAAAGAACCTATATTCACTACAGAAGATGCGGCAAGGTGGCTACAAAAAAAAGATGCTGAAGCCACAACTACACATTATTCTCGGATTAATGGAGTCAAGCATTTTCTTATGTTCCTCTTTCAGAAGGGCTACAATGTATATGTTACCAAGGATATCAAATTTAAACCGACGGAATTCCAACCCTATATTTATACCGAGGATGAAATAAGAAGGTATTTCCACGCAGTGGATACCTACGAATCTTCCCGAAACCGAAAGGCCGCAATCCAATACCCTGTCTTATTCCGCCTGTTGTATTGTTGCGGTACAAGAATCAATGAGACTCTGGGGATACGAAAACAGGATGTGGATTTGGAGAATGGGATTGTCAAGCTGTTTGAAACCAAAAATGATTGCGAGCGCTATATCGTATTGGGGGAAGACCTAAGGGTGCTCGTGAAACAATTTGCGGAAAAGTGCTTTTACTTGCTGGATGACAAAGACTATATTTTCACCACTTCCACCGGAGGTAGAATGAGTGGGGATGCCATATATGAGGCGCACAGGTTATTCCTCCGGCAGGCTGGAATTCCCTATCTTGGGGGAGGGAAGGGGCCTAGAATCCACGACTGGAGGCATACCATGGCCGTATATTCATTCAAGAAGATGGTTGATGCTGGCATGGATATGTATGTCGCTCTTCCAATCCTGTCCACATATTTGGGGCATAAAACAATATTTGCAACAGAACGTTATATCAGGCTAACCATGGGTATTTATCCATATATCGAGGAAAAGTTTAAATCAAAACTAGATAGAGTGTTTTGGGAGGGAACCACGTTATGAAAAAAACCAATTTCGCCTTATATTTGAACAAATATTTTACGGGTTACCTTCCGAACAATTGTGGAAGCACCCCTCAGACGATTGATTCGTACAGATATTCCTTTATCCTTTTCCTAACATATATGCAGGATGAACATCGAATTTCTGCCGATAAGGTAGATGTATCTGACCTTACTCGCAATAATGTGGTTGATTACCTGAACTGGCTTCAGGTAACACGATCAAACGGAATATCGACTAGAAACCAAAGGCAGGCAGCCCTAAACAGCTTCATTCGCTTCCTTATGTACGAATTTCCTGAACACTTAGATGAATACCAAAAAATTCTTGGCATACCGGTCAAGAAGGCACCACAAAAGGAAATTTCTTATCTTAAAACTGATGGCGTAGCGTTATTAATCGAACAAGTAGATTTAAGTCGGCAGAATGGGTTGCGGGATTACCTTATTTTATCCCTTCTGTATACAACTGGAATCCGTGTCAGTGAATTAATAAAAATCCGGATAAAAGATCTGTCGTTACAGGAGCCCTTCACACTATTGGTTCACGGGAAAGGGCAAAAAAGTAGATATGTACCGCTAATGCGCAATACAATCCCTTTTATTCATAAATATCTAGTTCAAAAAAGATACGACAAACCAGAGAAACTAGGTGAATGGCTGTTTAAAAATCACATGAATGAACCTTTCACTAGACAAGGAATTAATTATATCGTAGGAAAATATACAAAAATGGCACGAAGAATTGCCCCAGATATGATTTCTGCAGACTTCAGTCCGCATAAAATGCGACACACAACCGCTATGGGGTTAGTCGAATCGGGTGTGGATTTAATTTATATCCGAGATTTACTTGGACATGTAAGCGTGAAAACGACAGAAATGTATGCAAGGGCGGATGCAATGCATAAAAGACTAGCCATCGAGGCAGCAAGCAAGGAAATCGTGCCTTCAGAAGAAGCCATTTGGGATAATGATTCAAATCTGAAAGACTGGCTTAAGAGTTTCAATCGCAGATAATTATGTAAAGAAATAATGTTAAGGCTTTCGTTGTTAACACCATGTTTGGGGGTCAATCTTTACATAACGGAAGTCTTAACATAACCTTTGCTCTGGGGATCTGCCTTTCTACATAAGTAAATTCGAAATCCTCGATCTTGTTTGTATGCCTGAAATTCACTGGTTAAAATAATGTCACCTGCATTCTCACTTACAGTTATGAGATGGTCTTGGTCATAAACAATTTCCTCCGGCATTCCTCCAAAAAACTGAAACGCTTTTTCGTGGCATCTTATCGTATCCCTCGTTGTAAAAGGACGATCTAACCATTCCACATACTTATAACGAGAATGAGAGAGGACAAAGGTGATAAAGTATAACTTAATATCTTTCTTTTCTGAATTTTTAACAGTAATTTCTCCCCAATCTACTTGAACTTGTTGGCCCTTTGGTAATTCCTCTACAGCCTCATGTGATCGAATACGTACAACTTTAGGTATATGATAGATATCTCTTAACTGACTAACATACAAGCGAACGGTACTACCTCCAACATCCAATGTTGGGTAATGCTCTTTTAACCAATCCTCCACTTGTGCAGAGGAGAGATCAGGATGTTCCTTCAACCAGCTTAGAATATCATCGTGATACTGGTCTAACTTTTTCCTCCTACTTCCTAGAGATGTAATCCAATCTGATGCTTCTTCTAGATTCATATCTAAGTATTTATAAACGGTGTTTCTAGAAATCTCTAATTTTTTTGCAATGGCTGCTACTTTAAATCCCTGTTTCTTTAATTGATGTATTTCCACAAACAATAGTAACTTTTCCACCTTTCTTACCCTCCAGCTATAACAAACGATAGTAAATCTATCATATCTCAGCTGAGGAATATTTTGGTAAAAAATGTTCAATCTTATTTAGCAGAAACTGTTGATTATAGTTTAGCAGTTACAAATAGGGGCTATTTTTATAAAAAAAATTGATATCAGCTGAATTTTATAGATGAAAATTCATTGTTTTTTCATATTAATGTGGGAAACTATTTTTAAGTCTAAAAATAGAATTGGGTGAACATTGTTGGATAAAGATGATGTAATTAAAAAACGATACAATAGGATCTCCGGTATATATGATGTAATGGATAAAATGATTAAAGAAGAATGGCGGTTTAATTTACTATCAAATGTATCTGGAAAAGTACTTGAAGTAGGAATAGGTACCGGTGCCAATTTATATTATTATCCTAATAATATTCAGTCCTTAACAGGTGTTGATTTTAGTAATGGGATGTTAAAATACGCTAGGGAAAAAGTATCAAAAGGAGATTTTTTGTTTCCGATAGAATTAGTGGAAGCGGATATACAATCTTTACCATACCCTGATAATACGTTTGATTCTATTGTCTCTACTTGTGTATTTTGTTCCGTACCAGACCCGATGATTGGTTTGAAGGAGTTAAAAAGGGTATGTAAACCAACTGGTCGTATCTTAATGTTAGAGCATATGAGGAGTGAAAATAAGTTAGTAGGTTTAGTAATGGATATGTTGAACCCTTTAACAGTGCGACTTTGGGGAGCTAACATAAATAGAGAAACACTTAAAACAATCGAACAATCAGGTCTTAAAGTTGAAGAAAATATACCTTTAATGAAATCTATTATGAAACAAATATTTGTACGTCCATAAAAATTATCTTCTCAAAAGAGGATACAGTGTTTGTAAATATGTATTAGCAAATCAAATGTACTTTAAAACGAGTGAATAGTTTTAAATAACCTTTACTTTTTCTAAAAGGAATGAAATGTAGCTTGAAGAAGAAAATAGCTTTAATTTCTTTAGTCTTAATCATTTTAATAGAATTCTATATTCTTGTATTTATTGTGGATGACGCAAAAAGTACTTTAGTAAAATCAACTGAAGAGCATTACTTTAACAAAAAAAATGATAAGAATGATCCTCTAAAAATAGATGATAAAAATAATGAGAAAGCTGAAGTATTTTTACCAGTTGATACTATTCTGCAAATACCTGAATTGCCAAATGGATGTGAAATAACGTCCGTTACATCTCTTCTTACCTTTTATAATTATGATGTCACTAAAACGGAGATGTCTGATAAATACTTACCTAAGCAACCTTTTCATAGGACAAATAATAAATTATACGGTTCCAATCCATATGCAGCATATGCTGGAGATCCGAGAGATAATAATGGCTTTTTTACATTTGCTCCACCTATTGTGGAAGCAGCAAACCGCTATATCACAGAAGTTGGTGGGGAAGATTTGGCGAAGGATATTAGCGGTAGTTCAAGAGAAACAATTATGGAGTATGTAGATCAAGGTATTCCCGTTGTCGTATGGATGACCCGAGATTTAAGTCCTCCAAAAATAGAATATTCCTGGTACTTACATGAAACAGAGGAAATTTTTAATGCTCTTATTAATTTACATTCTGTTGTATTAAACGGATATAACGATAAAGAAGTGTTTGTAATGGATCCTTTAAAGGGGCAAACGACATATAATGCTGATTTATTTTTTGAAAGTTATTCTTCTTTAGGTAGCCATGCGATGACTATTGTTAAGAAATCTAAATGAACGGCAGTCTTTTATTTTAAAGTATCTATTTATGTATTACATTCAATTGCTTATCATGCATTTCCCTATCTTTTATAAGTCATCAATGAGTTAAATGGACAAGATTTGTGAATTTTTGGGCATACTTGTAATGAAATAAAGGAGGAATGAGAAAATGAAGAAAACAAATAAAAAATCGATATTATACATCCTACTTGCTTCTTTAATATTAGTATTAGGTGCATGTGCAAACACAGATGATAAAGCGCAACCTGTTGAAGAAGAAACAGGAAATCAAGAAACGACAACTAACGATAATGAAAATCCGGAAAAAGATACTGATGAAGAGATGGAGGAAATGGACCATTCTTATATGAATCACTCTGGTTCTGGTGAAGTTCCAGAAGGATTGAAAGAAGCGAAAAAACCAACATACCCTGTTGGAAGTAAAGCAATTATTCAATCTGATCATATGAAAGGGATGAAAAGTGCAGAAGCAACTATAGTAGGTGCTTATGACACTACTGTTTATACGGTATCCTATACTCCTACAACGGGTGGAGAAAGAGTGGAAGACCATAAATGGGTTATTCATGAAGAGTTAGTCAATCCAGGGAAAGCCCCTTTAGAGCCTGGAGCAGAAGCAAAAACAGAGGCAGACCATATGGAAGGAATGGCGGGTGCAACCCTTGAAATAGACTCAGCTGAACAAACGACTGTTTATATGGTTGATTTTACAACAACTACAGGTGAAGAGGTTAAAAACCATAAATGGGTAACCGAAAGTGAATTATCACCTGTTAAATAAACTTGCATCCTACTAAGTCCATCAAAGAGCTAATTCTTAAAAGAATTAGCTCTTTGTGTGTGTCAGTGTACGAACAATATTTTGTTTGAAACGACACTTTACATAAGGTACCAGGGTATACTATAATTAAATCGAAGAGGTATAAGAATAAAACTTATTAGTAAAAGATTTATTGTCGGAAAAAATCCCAACTTTTGTTTAAGAGAACGAAAGAGTCACAACTAGATAATCAGTTATTAATAAACGTCACTAAGAATATGTAAAAGTAATAATGCATATGAGAGTGGAATCTTTTAGGGGAAAATATTTAAAGGAGATGGGCTAACTATGGAAAAGCAAAATAAACCAGAAAATAAAAACATTCATGAACATCACAATCACATTAATCATACCCACCATGAACATAGTATGCATGAAGGACATGAACATCACAATCATAGTGACCAAGTTCAACATAATCATAGTGCACATGAAGGACATAATCATAGCAACCATGGAGGACATTCTGGTCACCACGAACACATGGTAGGGGACTTTAAAAAACGCTTTTGGATATCATTAGTTTTAGCAATACCTATTTCATACTTGTCACCAATGATTGAAATGCTATTTGGTTATGATGTGAATTTTACTGGTGATACATTATTACTGTTTTTACTTTCAACCATAGTCTTTTTGTACGGTGGAAAACCATTTTTACTCGGTGCTTGGAGTGAATTGAAAGAAAGAGCACCTGGAATGATGCTATTAATCTCACTAGCCATCGTAACAGCTTATGTATATAGCACATTAACCGCCTTCTTTATTGAAGGTAGTGACTTTTACTTTGAATTAGCTACTTTAATCGTCATTATGCTTCTCGGACATTGGATTGAAATGAAATCCATTATGGGTGCTTCAAAGGCATTGGAAGAGTTAATTAAGTTGATGCCAAAAGAAGCACATAAAATTGATGCATCGGGAAACATTGTGGAGGTTAGTGTAGAAGATCTACAACCGGGGGATCAGATCCTCGTTAAACCAGGAGAAAAGATCCCACTTGATGGAAAAGTCTTTGAAGGAAAATCAACCGTTGATGAATCCATGTTAACAGGTGAATCCGTACCTGTAGAAAAAAGCACGGGTATGGAAGCAATTGGCGGAGCGGTTAATGGTGAAGGTGTACTGAAAATCAAAGTAAGTAAAACCGGTAATGAAACTTATTTAGCGCAAGTAATTAAGTTAGTTAGTGATGCAGAAAAGACTAAATCGAAGGCCCAGGGATTTGCGGATATCGCTGCTAAATGGCTATTTTATGTGGCAATTGTTGTAGGTGTCATAACCTTCGCCTACTGGTTGACAACAGGTGAACTAGATTTTGCTTTAGAAAGAATGGTTACTGTCTTGATTATTGCTTGTCCACATGCGCTTGGCCTTGCTACTCCGTTGGTTACTGCAAGATCTACATCCATTGCTGCTAGAAAAGGTTTGTTAATACGTAATCGTACCTCTTTTGAAAGTGCGTTTAAACTAGATCGTATCGTTTTTGATAAAACTGGTACCTTAACAGAAGGGAACTTCGGTGTGACAGATATTATTCCAAGTAATAGAGTAAGTGAAGATGAATTATTTAGATTGGCCTATTCAGTTGAAATTCAATCTGAACACCCAATTGCTAAAGGAATTGTAAAAGAGGGGAAGGAACGAAAGATAGAGCCTTATAATGTTAAAGATTATCAAAACTTAACAGGAAAAGGACTAGTTGCAAAAGTAAATGATACAGAAATTGCAGTGGTTAGTCCGGGTACGATGAGAGCGAATAAAATTGCGTTTGATGAGAGTATGTACGAGAAACTTGCAAAGCAAGGTAAAACAGTTGTTTTCGTCTTAAAAGATGATGTGTTACAAGGAATGATTGCTTTAGCAGATATTATCAGAGAATCTTCTTTTAGAGTCATTAAAGAATTGAATGAACGTGGGATTGAAACGATCATGATGACTGGGGATAATAGTAGAGTGGCCAATTATGTGGGTGAAAAGCTTGGACTTTCGAAGGTAATTGCTGAGGTTTTACCACATGAAAAATCAGATAATGTAAAAGGTCTAAAACAAGGTGGAAAAAAAGTCGCGATGATTGGAGATGGTGTTAACGATGCTCCTGCCTTAGCTGAGGCTGATGTAGGAATCGCCATTGGTGCAGGTACAGACGTGGCAATTGAAACTGCTGATGTCGTACTAGTGAATAGCAATCCAGAAGATATCTTAAACATCATTAAGTTGTCAAAAGCTAGTCATAGAAAAATGTTTCAAAACTTAGGATGGGCTGCGGGATATAATATAATCGCCATTCCCTTAGCTGCAGGTGTCTTGTTCAGTGTAGGTATAGTCATAACACCAGCTATTGGAGCAGTGGTTATGTCACTAAGTACTATTATTTGTGCAATTAATGCACAATTATTGAAGATTGACTAAGTGTGGTAAATTCAGATCTCATGGCACATCAAGTAGATATAAACGCTTGTTGTGCCATTTCTTTCGTCAAACTATCGATTTTTACCTTAATGAATTGTTTCAAAGTTTTCAGTATTAAATCCTAAAATAAAACAAATCTTATCCTTATACAATTAACTAGAGGAATGGAATTATGCGTTTTTCTTTTTCATGAAAAGGACCCTTTACATAGGGTACATGGGTATGCTATATTTTAATCGAGGAGGGAAGTAAAATGGAACCTGAATTAGAAAATGAAAAAACTTTAGAGGAGGATAGCTGCTGCTCCCATCCACATGGGCGAATGAGCCATCACTCTGAAAATACGAAAAAAAACCTTATAACCCGATTGAACCGGATTGAAGGTCAGATTCGGGGCATAAAAAGATTAATTGAGTGTGATACTTATTGTGACGATGTTATTACACAAATAGCTGCATCTCAAGCAGCGCTTAATGGTGTAGCAAAGTTACTTCTTGAAGCACATATGAAAGATTGTGTTGTAAATAGAATTCAAGAAGGTGACATGGAAGTTTTAGATGAGGTATTAGTTACTATACAAAAATTAATGAAAAAGTAAGGGAGAAGATAAATATGGAAAAAGTAACTCTAAATGTAGAAGGTATGTCATGTGGACATTGTGTAAAAGCAGTTGAGGGCAGTGTTGGTGCTCTTAGTGGGGTTTCAAATGTTAAAGTGGATTTAGAAAACAAAAAAGTAGATGTGGAATTCAACCAAGCTGAAGTATCATTAGATAAAATCAAAGAAACAATTGATGATCAAGGTTACGATGTGAAGTAATGGAGTATGGGCCGTGCTTAATATAAGCACGCTCTCTTTTTTATTGAAATATACCCTAGGTAGGTATGAGGTGATGGGAATGAGTGAAAAAGTGATTGAAAATCAATTCCAAATTACGGGCATGACTTGTGCAGCATGCGCAACAAGGATTGAAAAAGGATTGAATAAAATGGACGGAGTCAAAGAGGCAAACGTAAACCTTGCGTTAGAAAAAGCAATGGTCCAGTTTGACCCTGAGGTGATGAGTCCTTCAGATATAACGAAAAAGGTAAGAGATCTCGGATATGATGTCGTTACGGATAAAAAAGAATTGGTACTTACTGGTATGACCTGTGCAGCGTGTGCAACCAGAATTGAAAAAGGGCTTAATAAAATGGATGGAGTTCTTCAAGCTAATGTCAATTTAGCGCTTGAAAAGGCATCTGTAGAATTAAATCCATCGTCTGTTACGACAAAGGATTTAATTCAAAGGGTTGAAAGTTTGGGCTATGGTGCAATGGTAAAAAGCGATGAAAATGAAAAAGAAGCCGTTGATTACCGACAAAAAGAGATTGAGAAACAGCAAGGGAAATTTCTATTTTCGGCTATTCTTTCCATTCCACTTCTATGGGCAATGTTTGGACACTTTAGTTTTACTTCCGATCTTTATGTCCCAGAGGCACTTATGAATCCTTGGGTGCAAATGGCCTTAGCAACACCTGTACAATTTATTATTGGTAAACAATTTTATGTAGGTGCATACAAAGCACTTAAAAATAAGAGTGCCAACATGGATGTATTAGTTGCCCTTGGTACATCAGCTGCTTACTTTTATAGTGTATATTTATCGGTACAAACAATTGGAAATAATGCTCACTCTGTAGGTCTTTATTTTGAAACAAGTGCTATTTTAATTACATTAATTATTCTAGGTAAATTATTTGAAGCAAAAGCAAAAGGCCGTTCATCTGAAGCGATTAAGAAATTAATGGGATTACAGGCTAAAACTGCGACAGTTATTCGTAATGGTGAGGAAACAATTATTCCTTTGGAAGATGTTGTGACCGGCGATATATTATTAGTGAAACCGGGCGAGAAAGTTCCAGTTGATGGAGAAGTGCTAGAAGGAACATCAGCCCTTGATGAATCGATGATCACAGGTGAAAGTGTTCCCGTTGATAAAACAGTTGGAGACATTGTGATTGGAGCAACCATCAATAAAAATGGATTTTTAAAAATTAAAGCTACAAAAGTGGGAAAAGAAACAGCTTTATCCCAAATTATTAAAATTGTGGAAGAAGCACAAGGATCAAAAGCTCCTATTCAACGTATGGCAGATACCATTTCAGGGATATTTGTACCGATTGTTGTAGGTATTGCTGTTATTACATTTATTATTTGGTATTTCTGGGCAGATCCAGGAAACTTTGCCTCCGCTCTAGAAAAATTAATTGCGGTTCTTGTTATTGCTTGTCCATGCGCACTTGGTCTTGCAACACCAACATCTATTATGGCTGGTTCCGGGCGCGCTGCCGAATACGGGATTCTCTTTAAGGGTGGAGAACATCTTGAGATGACGCACAAAGTAAATACGGTTATTTTAGATAAAACAGGAACGATTACTAATGGTGCACCCGTTCTAACAGATGTATTAACTGAAAAGAACGAGGAAGAGTTCTTATCCCTTGTAGGATCGGCTGAAAAACAATCTGAACACCCTCTTGCACAAGCAATTGTGGAAGGGATTAAAGAGAAATCAATCGGGTTAAAAGAGGTTTCTGATTTTGAAAATATTCCTGGATATGGGATCAAAGCAATTGTTGATGGAAAAGAAGTTCTAGTAGGCACTCGCCGCCTTATGAAAAAATACAATGTCGAGATTAATGATGTATTAGAAAAGATGGAAGGTCTGGAGAAACAAGGGAAAACAGCTATGTTAGCTGCAGTAGATAGATCCTATGCAGGGCTTGTAGCTGTGGCAGATACCATTAAAGAAACATCAACGAGTGCAATTAAACGGATGAAAGATATGGGCCTTGAAGTTATCATGATTACTGGTGACAATAAACAAACGGCTAGTGCCATTGCTAAACAAGCTGGTGTAGACCATGTTATAGCTGAAGTGTTGCCAGAAGGTAAGGCTGATGAAGTGAAGAAACTTCAAGAGCAAGGTAAAAAAGTAGCAATGGTTGGGGACGGTATTAACGATGCTCCTGCTCTTGCAACTGCGGATATCGGCATGGCAATTGGAACAGGTACAGATGTAGCAATGGAAGCCGCAGATATTACATTGATTCGTGGAGATTTGAATAGTATCCCTGATTCCATTCTAATGAGTCATAAAACGATGAGAAATATTAAGCAGAACCTTTTCTGGGCACTGGCTTATAACACGATTGGTATTCCAATAGCTGCTATTGGATTTTTAGCTCCATGGCTTGCTGGTGCAGCGATGGCATTCAGCTCAGTGTCTGTTGTGCTAAATGCACTTCGTTTGCAAAAAGTAAAACTATAAGGGTGATGTTTAATGAAGAAATGGGTGTTAACAGCTCTTGCTTATTTAATAGTTGTTGTAGGTTCTTATTATGTGTATACGGCGATTGCGAGTCCTCCTGTAGAAGAAGAGCAGCATACAGATACGGAACAACATAACGAATAGATATTAGATTTCTATTTACTAATAATAATGGTCTCTATTAAAAATAGGGACCAACACCAAAAGGATTGGAATTAACCAATCCTTTTAGTTATATATGAAAAAAGGGAAAACTGAGATCATAGGACGAAAAAATGAAGTGTCTTTATAGAACTCTAACAAGTTAACGTCTAAACATAAGATTTGCCTTTAAACTAAAGATTATTCATCATATTTTCAGTACTTGTTGTATTTTTTTCTAAATTACCATCTTCTCCATGACATGAATTGTACATCTGCTTTAATTCTTTAGTAGAAAGATCAGGATGAACCTCTTTCATGTGTGGTAACAATTGTCCAAAATTGAATTTTCCTCCGCCATTACCATCTTCATTGGTTTGCGCAAAAGCATAAGTTCCTGCACTACCTAAAAGAATGGCTCCAGTTAAAATTCCAACCACTAACTTTTTTTTCAACTTATTCATCTCCTTTCTTGATTCAATTATAGTTTTATTAATTGCAGAACTCATGCAGAATTTTTGATAAATTTGTTAAAACGGAGTAGATTAAAAGTTTTTACTTGATAATAGATCAAGAACTAATAATAACCTCGTCATCAATATTGCCACTAATCGTTTCAACACTAATAACAACCCTATGTGGCAAACAAATGATGGAAGGACCGGGCTTCGAAATATATCCAGTATTAACACAAATTTGTTCAGGGCAAGTAGAAGACTTGATACGGATAGACTCATCTTTTATTTCTACCGTTTTAGGAGTACATTTAATCTCAGGTATATTTAAGAACTCTGTACCAGTATGTCCAGTCAATTTGACACGTTTTAATTCGTCCCCATCGACTGAAATAACAGCAACGTATTCAGTATCTTCCATTTGTGCATTTATTTTTGATTGCTGGAAACTAAAAATACTTAAAGGTACTAAAGATAAGATTAACAGGAAGATTGTAATGATAATATCCCAAGGTTTAATCATATGGAATGCAGTTTTCAATTGGATCAGCTCCAAAATTACATTTTCAAAATGCAGTGAAGTAGTTAAAATATTTTTGCTTGAGGTTTTTATTATCTATTAACCTTCCCATTTATATCCAATCCCCCAGACGGTAAGCAAGTGGTCATCAGCTGGGAATCCGGATTTTCTAAGCTTTTCTCGTAAATTTCTAACATGGGAGTCAATTGTTCTATCTTCTGTTGAAACATGATACCCCCAGATAGAAGTAATTAAATGTTCCCGGGTAAATACCTTATTTTGATTGGTTAAAAATAGGTTCATCATGCCAAATTCTTTAGGTGTTAAAGGAATTTGTTTTTCATGAAAAAACAGCTGGTAGGAATCTTGGTTAAGAATGAGTCCTTTAAACGTAATATTATCTGACTTTGTGTTACCTCTTCGTAATACTGCTTCAATTCTGGCAACCAGTTCCTCTTCATCAAAAGGTTTAGATATATAGTCGTCTGCTCCTAAATTTAATCCTCTTACAATGTCTGATTTCTCACTCATGGCAGTAAGCATAATAATTGGTAAATCCCAACGTTTTCGAATTTCCTGACATGCTTGTAAGCCATCCATTTCAGGCATCATTATATCTAATAAAATGAGATCAACCGTATTTGATTCCAAATACTCGATTGCATCCAATGCAGATTCCTTTTTTATACAGTGGTATCCTAGGGGTGATAAGTATAGCGTTAATAAATCAAGCATCATCCGTTCATCATCTACTAGTAAAATAGTTTTCATTTTATTCCTCCATGAAAATTAATTCAAATTCTGTTCCGACATTTTCTTCACTTTTTACATAAATTTCGGCTCTATGAGCGATCATAAGTTCTTTTACAATCGCAAGGCCAAGTCCTGATCCCCCAAGAGAACGAGAACGAGATTTATCAACACGATAAAAGCGATTAAATATATACGGAATATCTTTTTTTGGAATACCCTTCCCATTATCCTTAACAACTATATGAATTTCGTTTTTATGTTTCCATGCAGATAATGAGATGATTGCATCACTTGTAGAGTATTTCATAGAATTATCTAACAGATTAAAAATAATTTGTTCTAGTTTTAACGAATCAGCTTTTAAAAAAAGATTAGGCTGATAATTCACTTTAAAATTCATTTGTTGTTCTTCAAAAATAGGAGAGAATTTTTGTTCTATTTTAGTAAAAAACACATTTAAGTCCATTAACTCTTTTTCAATCTTAAAAGAATTTTGATCAAGCTTTGCTAGTTCAAACAGCTCTTTTATTAAATCAGATAATCGATTGGTTTCTTCCACAATAATCGTCAAATATTTTTCACGTTCTTCTTTAGAAAAGTTTCTCTTTTTTACAATGTCAGCATAGCCTTTTATATATGTTAAAGGTGTTCGAAGTTCATGGGAAATACTAGCAAGAAATTCATTTCGTTCTTGTTTTAAATAGTTCAAATCTGTAGCTAAAAGTTCAATTGATTTTGCCAAATCACCTAATTCATCCTCAGAAGTTTTTGGAAGTGAAACAGAAAAATTCCCCTTGCTAATCTGTGCCGTTGCTTCTTTCATTTTAATTAGCGGTTTTGTAATTCCTTTTGAAAGAAAGATAATAATAATAATCGTAAATATTACAGAAATCCATCCGGCTATAAGAAAGTGTTCATTCAACTTTTGAATTAAGGAACGAACAGATGCTGTGTCTTGAAACATGTAGACGTACCCAGCGACTCTATTATCAATATGAATAGGACTTACTGTAGCAATATAGGGTTCTTGATCCCATTTTTCCTCTACAATCTGACCATCATTTGAAATGGAAGATAGGGGGGTATCTAAATACTTCTTAAAATTGATAAATGATGCCGAAGAATCAAGTATTTTTCCTTCTTCATTGGTTATCACAACATCCGTATTTGATTCAGATTCCATTAAAACGACATGATCAATCATTTCATCATTGAAATTTTTTTCAAGAATCATTTTATGGGAATTCCCTCTTGATTGAAGATTTCGAAGTTCATCTTCTATTCTCGACTCAGCTATTTCGTTATGCAGAAAGAAAAACATGAAGGTGATTAAACCAAATATAATGATAAAAAATAAAATCCCGAGTTTTACTGAAAGTTTTTTCATTCCCATTCACCTATATTCCAATCAAGTAGGTTCATAATACTTTATTATTTTGGAGAATTCGTGCAGAAACTGTGAAGAAATAAAAAATAACTTAATACATCTAAAATAGTATTCCAAAATATTTTTACATATTCAAGAAAGGTCAATAAACGTATTATGCGTATACTATTTAAAATTGAGGGTGTTTAGTTTTTAATTAAAATAGGGAATGACAGGCAGAAGCAATTTCTTTGTATAGATATGTATCAATTTTCCAAATCCTAGTGTTTATGTTACAGGGCTTTTTAACGATGCAATAAGTTTAAGAAGACTCGTTAAGAATCAAAGTTTATTCTAAAAATGATATTTGAGTAGGATGAGAATAAACTATAAAATTTCCTAGGATAAAAAAATAAAGAATAAACATTCCTAAAACATATTTATTTGTTTTATTAATTCCATTTTATGAAATAAATTAAAGAAATGGAAATAGAAAAGCTGACTAAAAAAGGCCATAAAGTCAAATGTCTCTAAGGCTGGAAAGTTTATGCATAATTAAATGGAAAAGTTATGGTTTACGTCACACTATACAATGTTAAGCATAAATTTTCTGTTGGTAATTTTATGCTTTTTTTAGTTGGATTTTGGTGGGAAAAGAGTTTGTGGGTTATTTCTAACTTCGGTTTCTTCACTAAGACCCTTAGTACTGATTAAACTGTATACACTTTTTTCCAGAACTAAAAGTTTGGTAGGTCTAGATCAAAATTACAAAACAAATTGTGTTTTCCTACTATATCAAAGAGGAATAATAATAAAGATATTAGTGAAATAATTTGTAAATGCGTTTCTCTATTCTAAATGGATTAGGAAGAATTGTCTAATTTCATTATACTCACCGTATATACTGTATCAACCTAATTCATACTAATTATGTTAAGGAAGAATCGAAAAGGAGGATTCAGATTTTGCCAAATGAACCAATAACAATACATGCTATTATCAATGGAGAGAAAGTACCAACGGAAAAACAAGCTCCTCGTGAAAATCCTACCCATCCTGATGAGATTGTAGGATATGCTCCACTTAATACGAAAGAGGAAACGGTACAAGCGATAGATGCAGCATATAATGCTTTAAAAAAATGGGCATGGACGAAAGTAGAGGATCGAATTGAAAGAATGGAGCGGGCTATCCAAAAAATAAAGGATGCAACGCCTGAAATAGCTGCCTTATTATCAAGAGAACATGGGAAGGCTTTATATGATTCTAAGGGAGAGATCGCCATCTCTCTCATGTGGATGGAATTTGCTTGCAAAAATGTGAAGAAAGTCGTTAGTCCACAGGAAAAAGAACATGAAAATGGAAGAACCATTATTACATTTGATCCAGTAGGAGTTGTTTCTGCCATCTCCCCATGGAATTATCCTATTTCTTTATCCACCATAAAAATTGCTCCAGCATTATTGACGGGAAATACTATGGTTGTTAAACCAAGTCCCTTTGCTCCATTAGCTGTTAGCAAAGTGGTTGAAATCATTGCAAATGAATTTCCCCCTGGTGTTCTCAATCTTGTGCATGGGGATGCAGAAGTGGGGATTGAGTTAACATCTAATCCGAAAGTTGCAAAAATCGCCTTTACCGGTGGAACAAAAACTGCCAAAAGTATTATGAAAGCTGCATCAGAAACAATCAAAAAGATGACCTTGGAGCTAGGAGGAAATGATGCTGCCATCGTCTTAGAAGATTTTGATGTTAACGATGAAAAAGCGATGAGAAGAATGGTTATTTCCAACTTTTTAACAGCAGGTCAAATTTGTATGATTGCCAAACGCATTTATGTGCATCGCTCCATCTATGATGCCTTTGTAGAAAAATATATCGAAGCAGCAAATAAATGGATAAGAGTTGGAGATCCTTTTGATCCAGATGTGACAGTCGGACCTGTAAATAATAAAAACCAGGTGAAATACGTACGTAGCCTTGTAGAGGATGCTAAAAGTAAAGGCGCAAAAGTGATTCCATTAGGGAAAATACTAAATCCAGAGCTAATGGACAACGGATATTTTCTCCAGCCAACTGTAGTACTAGGAGCAGATTATCATGACCCGATTGTAGTGGAAGAACAATTTGGACCAACTGTACCAATCTTGCCATTTGATGACGAAGAGCAAGTAATCGAATTACACAATGAAAGTATATACGGTTTAACAAGCTCTGTTTGGGGGGAGGAAGAGCATGCTGTGAAAGTAGCACGCAGAATTGAAGCTGGGACAACGATGATTAATACAGCGGCTGTTCAAGGTTTGGATGTTCAGTTCCCATTTGGTGGGGTGAAGCAGTCTGGTGTTGGAAGAGAGTATGGGGAAGAAGGATTAAAATCTTATGTAGAGACACATGTTATCAATCTTCCGAAAACCCTGGAGTTACCATATATTCCTGAGTAAAAGCGGAAAATTTAGTTTTGCTTTTTCCTAATTGATTAACTAAAAAATAGAATTAAATAGGGACTACTTCCTTTACTTAGGAAATAGTCCCTATTTTAGTATCTTAAGAATTCATCAAGGTCTAGCTAGTTCTGTTACTTCTTTGTTTTTTTCCCAATTTGAATATCTTCCCCATCGACATCATCAATTACTGCACCAATTTCCCCTTCTGTATATGTATCTGTTGCTTGTTCATGAGTTGTAGCCAGGCCAGATGAAAGTTGGTCCTTTTTTTCATAATCACTTGGATCAAAAACACGTCCGGCAACTTCTGTATGTTGATCTGCATTTTTCTTTTTCAATGTGAACACTCCTTTTTGTAATAACTTCTACAGATGTATTTTCTACTAAATATGAAAAATTACTCATGTAATGTTGAATTTGTGTAAAAGTGACTCCAAGTAGTTTATACAGCAGCACCTTTTTTCCCATTAAAAAAACAAAAGATGTGTGGTCAAATTCTCCGTAGATATGATGAATAAAACAATTAATCTTGCCTACATAAATTGATTGTATTGCCAAGATATTTTAGCAATACACATATTTTATTTGTGATAGTAGAAAATGCAAGTAAGTTATGTAAAAATATTCAATTAACAAAAATGTTTATTATATACGTACAATTTTTTGAAAAAAATAAAAAAGTACGTATATGAAATTGCACATAAAAATTCGTGAATGGTAATATACCTAATGATGAAAGCGTTTTAATTACAGGGGGTGATCATGTTAATCCATATAAAGTACTTGTAAATACTTGAATTTCTAGTACGTAAAAAATCGAATGGGGGCAAATTTTATGAGGTTACCCAAAAATGTATTTTCCTATTTTGTTATTCTTTTGATGGCAATTTTAGTTGTTGGATGTTCGAATTCCTCTAGTGGAAATGGAGAAAACACAGAAGAGGTAGAGTCTGAGGTCACTACAGTAGGTCCAGAAGATGGGGCGAAAATGGACATGTGGCTGTTTGTTGATTTACATCAAAAGTTTTATAGTGAAATGTTGAATAAATGGAATGAAGCGAATCCGGATAAGCAAATTCAAATTAAGTTTACCGTATATCCGTATGCAGATATGCATACAAAGCTAACTTTAGCAGTTCAATCAGGGGAAGGAATTCCTGATTTAGCAGATGTGGAAATTGGCCAATTTCCTAACTATTTAGACGGAGAAGTACCGTGGTTGGCATTAAACAGTTATGTAGAGCCATATAAAGCAGATTTAGTAACATCCCGATTAGATGCTTATGAAAAAGATGGTAACTATTATGGGGTACCAACACATGTTGGGGCTACGGTGATGTATTATAATACGGAAATCTTAGAAAAATACGGTATTGATTATACTCAAATTAAAACATGGGATGACTTCACAGCAGCGGGTGAAAAATTAAAAGAGGCTTCAAACGGAGAAGTTTATATGACCTCTGTTGATACTGGTGGTGCTGACTGGCTAACATTAACTATGTCTGAACATGGAGAATCTTGGGTAGAAGATCCTGAAAATGCAAATGTGAAATTAGATTCTTTAAATAATATGCTAACAATGCAACAAGGGTGGTTGGAAAGTGGTATTGCAGAAGTAACTCCAGGAGGCCAAATTGATACAGAGCAAGGTTATGCTACTGTTGCAAAAGGTGAAGTAGCTGCTTTTCCTAAAGCGATTTGGTATATGTCTCGATTTACAGATTATATGCCAGAGATGTCTGGTAAATTTGCTATTGCACCAGCTCCTGTGTTTGAAGAAGGACAAAAACGTTCGAATGGTGCAGGGGGTACAGGAACAGTAGTATATAAAGACTCTGAAAATGCAGAGCTAGCAGCTGAATTTATGGCCTGGGCTAAACTGACAGAAGAAGGCGGGGAACAAATTTGGAATATCCTTGGTTTTGATCCTGTTAATACAAAGGTGTGGACAAATCAAGACATTACTCATAATCAAGAGAACGAATATGTTAAATATTTTGTTAATAATCCATTTGATACATTATTAGAAATTCAGGATGAAGTAAATTTAATTAAAACAGTGCCAATTACTACTACTATCAATGAGGTGTTTAACTTAACTACCTTAAATGAAGTTCTAGAGAACGGTGCAGATGTAAAGCAAGCTCTTGAAGATGCGCAGGCAGAGGTAGATTTTGAACAAGAATAAGTTTAGTCTTTAAGATTGCCTCATAAAGGCAATCTTAAAGACCTTGATAGAAAAGGAGAGGAACGAATTGAAGAAGATCCAAGCTTTTTTATTCTCTCAGAAAATTGCTCCTTATGTGTTTATTTTACCGTTTATTGTTAGCTTGTCATTCTTCTGGATATATCCAATGTATTCGACCATAAATATGAGTTTTCATAATATTGGAAACGGATACAGTGAATATATTGGTCTTGCGAATTATGAAAAACTGTTAGGTGATAAGGTCTTTCATATCGCCGTTAGAAATAGTGTCATCTACACGATATTTACGTTAATTATATTAATTCCTATTCCAATGCTCTGTGCATTTTTATTGAATTCGAAAAGTGTTGTTGGTAAAAGAATCTATAAATCGATTATTTATTTGCCAGCATTGGTTTCCGTAGTAGTTGCAGGTATTTTATTTCGATATATGTTTAGTGAAATGGATTCTGGTCTGATGAATCAAATTCTGCAATTTTTTGGCCTTGAATCAAAGCAGTGGCTGAAAAATTGGGGAACAGGAATGTTTGCATTACTTTTATTAGCAACATGGAGATGGACTGGAGTAAACACTTTGTATTTTGAGGCTGGCTTAAGCTCTATTGATGAAGTGCTTTATGAATCGGCTAAAGTTGATGGTGCTAGTGCATGGCAAAGATTTTGGCATATTACTTTGCCCTTACTTAAACCAACAAGAATCTATGTTACAACCATCAGTATATATGCAGGATTAGCAATGTTTCTTGAAAGCTTTATGATATATGGAAGCAATAATTCTCCAAAAAATATTGGTTTAACGATTGTTGGTTATTTGTATAGAAGAGGAATTGAAAAGAATGATTTAGGATATGCCTCTGCTGTTGGCTTAGTATTATTGATTGTTGCGTTATCCATTAGCATGGTCTACTTGCTTTCAAGCGGCATGTTTAAAAAGGAGGACAAATAGGATGAGCAAGAATAATACTAATCCAAATAATAAATCTTTATCAAACTCCTCATTAGATATTACAAAAGGAAATAATGGTGGTAAAAATCATTTAGTGAAAACTTTTATTAATGGCTTTTTTATCATTTTGTGTGCTAGTGTGGCTGTCCCATTTATCTCAGGATTATTTGCATCTTTTCGTCCAGGTCAAATGTTAATAAGAAACGGCTTAAATCTAAACTTAGATTTTGAAAATTGGTCATTAGTCAATTATAGTTATCTTTTTGATGGAAGCACTGGCTACCTAGATTGGTATAAAAATAGTTTGATTATTACCATTGTTTCCGTTATTTTGACGTTAATTATCTGTTATTTTGTTGCATACGGCTTTGCTATGTACCATTTTAAGTTTAAAAATTTATTGTTTTTCCTAGTTATTGCGACAATGATGGTTCCGTTTGAAATATTGATGTTGCCATTATATAAACAAATGATTAGTTTTGGACTAATAGATACCTATGCGGGGGTTATCCTTCCAGGTTTAGTACATGCATCTACCATTTTTTTCTTTAGGCAATATCTTTCAGGCATACCAAAGGAATTGTTGGATGCAGGAAGAATTGATGGCAGTAGTGAGTATGGAATTTGCGTGAGAATAGTTATGCCTATTTCTAAACCTGCATTCTCCGCTATGGCTATTCTAAGTTCAATGGGGGCATGGAATAGTATGCTGTGGCCATTGATTGTTTTACGATCAGCAGAAAAATTCACATTACCTATCGGGTTAAATACGTTATTAACTCCTTATGGAAACAATTATGATGTCCTTGTGGCTGGATCGATCTTCTCCATTCTCCCTTTATTTATTCTGTACTTGATATTTAATAAGTACTTTGTCGAAGGTATGACAGCAGGCGCAGTAAAAGGATAAAGGCACTGAAATAGATGATGATAAGGAGGTCGGGAAACGATGAAAATAAGATATGATTCTCCATTTTGGGAACGGATGGGAAAACTTTATTATATAATTGTTTTAAATTTCTTGTGGTTATTATTTAGTCTTCCAGTAATTACAATCGGTCCATCCACTGTTGCGCTCCATCAATGTATGTTTCATTTGATTAATGGGAAAGAAATGACTATCTTCACGGAATTTTACCAATCATTTAAGCGAAATTTTATAAGAAATATGATGGCTGGTATTATTGTTGTCGGTTTTGAAATGTTGTTGCTATCTTCCCGAAATTTTTATTTTGAAATTGCTGCAAATACATCATGGAGTATTTACTATTTTTATATTTTTCTAGTTTTTCTGTTTGCTTTGTTCTTTGTAATAATATTTCCAGTTTTAGTAAGTTATGATGGGGCGGTTTTAGAATTATTAAGACTCTCTCTCTTTTTAGCTATAAAAAATTTACCAATGAGCATCATGATGGTAGTAATAGACTATTTGATCATTTACTTTTGTCAAATGTTAATTCCATTAGCTCTAATAGGAGTCGCCCTTATAGTGTTCATTAACAGCCGTATTTATCTATGGAGAGTCACTAATAGCTTGGTAATCGAATGAGTAAATTTTTGATGAAAAAGTACAGTAGTTTGAATCCAATCGAAAAGGAATGAGAGAAGAATGCCTGAAAATTTCAAAACTGCAAAATTGATCATCGATAAATCTTTTAAAATAGCAGAAATTGATTCCCGTATTTATGGTTCCTTTATAGAGCATTTAGGTCGTGCGGTTTATGGAGGTATTTATGATCCAGGGCATCCTTTGGCGGATAAAAATGGATTCCGTCAAGATGTAATGGAGTTAGTGAAACAATTACAAGTTCCGATCGTTCGTTATCCTGGAGGAAATATGGTGTCTGCTTACAATTGGGAAGATGGGGTAGGGCCAAAAGAGAAACGACCAAAGAAATTGGAACTAGCATGGAATTCCATCGAAACAAATGAAGTAGGAACAAATGAATTTTTTGAATGGGCAAAACAAGTGAATTCTGAAGTAATGATGGCTGTAAACCTTGGAACACGTGGAATTGATGCAGCCCGTAACCTTTTGGAATATTGCAATCTCCCAGGAGGTACCTATTGGAGTGATTTAAGAAAACAACATGGCTATGAAGACCCGCATAATATTAAAGTTTGGTGCTTAGGGAATGAAATGGATGGACCATGGCAAATTGGACATAAAACAGCTTATGAATATGGAAGACTAGCTGCAGAAACAGCAAAGGCAATGAAAATTGTGGATCCACGAATCGAGCTTGTCAGTTGCGGAAGTTCCAATACAGCGATGCCAACATTTCCTGAGTGGGAAGCAACCTCATTGGATCAGACATATGATTACGTTGATTATGTATCACTTCATACCTATTATGGTAACCGAGATAATGATACAGCCAATTTCCTCGCAAAATCATTAGATATGGATGATTTTATAAAAACGGTTATCGCAACCTGTGATTATATTAAGGCGAAGAAGAGAAGCAAGAAAAAACTTCATTTAAGCTTTGATGAATGGAATGTTTGGTTCCACTCTAATGCTCAAGATAAACAAATAGAGCCTTGGAGTGTAGCGCCACCACTGTTAGAGGACGTTTATAATTTTGAAGATGCATTGCTTGTAGGAAGTTTATTGAACTCTTTAATTAATCATTCAGATCGAGTGAAAATTGCTTGCCTTGCTCAACTAGTAAATGTTATTGCTCCAATAATGACGGAAACAGGTGGGGGATCTTGGAAACAGACTATTTTCTATCCATACTATTATACATCTGTATATGGTCGAGGGACGGCCATTCAGGCGATAGTGGATTCACCAAAATATGATTCAAAGGATTTTACAGATGTACCATACTTAGATCAATCCATTGTCTATAATGAGGAGAAAGAGGAACTTGTTATTTTTGCTGTTAATAGAAGCTTAGACAATCAATTAAATGTCGATGTGGATATTCGGTCATTTGAGGGATATTCCATTGAGGAGCATATTGTCCTTGCAAACGATGACCCAAAGGCAATTAACACCCTTCAACATGAGGCAGTAAAACCTATTGCCTCTAAGAAATCTTATATGGAAAATGGCAAATTAGTACTTGTACTGCCAAAAATGTCTTGGAATGTCATTCGTTTGAGAAGAAAGTAGTCCTTCATTCTTATTTAAGAGGCTGGGACATAAGTATTTCAACCAACAACAAACACGAACTAAAATGTAATTAAATTACTTAAAAGTTCGT
>NZ_JVDT01000235.1 GCF_001076885.1 Bacillus sp. 522_BSPC | reverse complement strand
AAACCTCATTTTATTTGGAGAACTAGACTTTTTCAGTGCCCTCGATTTTAGTATCTGTGTTTTTTTCCATTAAATTTATTAGAATAAGTTCAAATACCTTATGCTCATCTGCACACAAACCGGTCGACATCATAATGAATATCAACTTTCTTTGATTTAGTACTCTACGCAACACCATAAGAACGAATTTTTTATGTTTTCCTTCCCTTCCATCATAACATGTATATACAAGTTGTCAACTAATTTAGTAATACGTTTTCAAAACATCCTTTTATGAAAAAGATATTGTATATAAACTTGTATGTATAATAAATAAGAAGGATTATACTTGCCACATCATTTTTCACTATTTCCTTGCTAAACTCTATGTTTTCTTTTTCTTGTGCCTCTCACCCGACTTTCCCCCCTTTATCAAAGAAAACATTGGTCTTTTAAGCCTATTTTTGATACGATATCTCTATGATTTTTATTGTACGTATAAGTTAACATCGTTAACTACAATGGAAAGCGGTGAAACAGTGGCACAAACAACAAAATACAATATGGTGAAAGAAAAAATTACGGACTGGATCACTAGCGGTAAAGTGCAGCCCGGAGAAAAAATATACTCAGAAAATGAGTTGGGGAAAATGTTTGGGGTAAGTCGACATACGATTCGTCAAGCATTAGGCGATTTAGTACAGGAGGGCTGGCTGTACAGAGAACAGGGTGCTGGTACTTTTGTTTCCCATCAGCAGATTCCTTCTACACAAATGGCATTATCCCAATCTCAGCTTCCATTAAAGAAAACGAAAAATATTGGTGTCATTACAACATATATATCAGACTATATTTTCCCATCCATTATTAAAGGAATTGAATCTTATTTAACAGATCATGGATATTCACTCACTTTCGCTTGTACGGACAATGATATAAAAAAAGAAAAACAATGTCTTCAGACAATGTTAAACAGAAACATTGACGGTTTAATTATTGAACCGACTAAAACAAATGTCTTCAATCCAAACATGAAGTTTTATTTAGAGTTAGAGCAAAATAAAATCCCTTATTTAATGATTAACCAATTTTATCCACAGCTCTCTCCCCCTCATTTAGTGGTGGATGACGAATATGGTGGATTTATTTCGACAGAGCATTTAATAAAGCTTGGGCATAAAAAAATCATTGGATTATTTAAATCCGATGATTTGCAAGGAATTAATAGAATGAAAGGATTCATACAAGCATATAAAGCTTATTCGATTCCGTTCTTCCCAGAAATGCTGATTAATTATTCTACCGAAAATCAAGTTAAATTTCCCATGGAGCGATTGGCAGAGACTTTCAAAACAGATAATAGACCGACCGCTATTATTTGCTATAATGATCAACTTGCCATCCAAGTAATCCAGTATCTTCGCTCCTTACATTTATCCATTCCAGATGATATCTCCATCATTGGCTATGATGATTCATTCTTAGCCGAAGCCTCTGAGGTTAAATTAACTTCTGTATCCCACCCAAAAATGGATATGGGCTTAGATGCAGCAAAATGGATTGTCAATGCAGTGGAAGAGAAAGGAACTTTACCATTGTCCTATGTGTATAAGCCTAACTTGGTATTAAGAAATTCCACAGGACCTTATCCAAAGACATTATAGAAGTTCATTTGCTCCACATATTAGGAAAGAACATGTATACTATAAATAGATTTATACTTAGGAGTGAGCCGTTTTGAAGGATGAATTAGCTTATATAGGTAACAAAATCATAAAAAACAAGAACATCCTTGCTGAAAATACAAATACATTGCTATCTCAATTTTTACAGCAAACCTCTGATTTATCCTTACCTTATCTAAAAGAAGATATGCATAAATGGAATGCGAAACTCTTTTTCATTTTAGCTGAATCATTAAAGGATAATAAAGATACAGATGAAATACAGCAATGGGCGGAAAAAACTGCAGAGGCATTTGTAAGGAATCATATTCCTTTACAATCCGCCCTTCGCTCCCTATCCATTTATCGAAATGTTATTTGGGACGTATTTACAGAAGAATTGGAGCAGAAGTCTTTTGCACCAATTACTATGTTGGATGTAGGAAAGATTATTGATCCGATTCTCGATGAAATAAGTGCTTATATTGGGCATATTTATGAAGAACATAATACAAAGATAATGAAGCTTGCCTATAATGCATTAGAAGAACTGTCTGTACCAGTTGTTCCAATCGCGAAAGAAACAGCGATTATCCCACTTATCGGCGAAATAGATACACAACGTTCGCAATTAATTTTAGAGGTAGCATTACAAGAATCTGCCAATTTAAAAATCGAATATCTCATTTTAGATATCTCTGGCGTACCAATTGTCGATACAATGGTTGCAGATAATTTATTTAAAGTCGTTCACGCTTTGGATTTGATTGGAGTTAAATCCATTGTCTCTGGAATTAGACCTGAAATTGCTCAAACGATTATTTCTTTAGGAATCGACTTTAGCAAGATTACCACGTGTGCAAATTTACATACTGCTTTAGCTAGTATTGGGTTGAAGAGAGTAATAGAATAAGAAAAAGAGGATGTCTTAAAGTGTTATTGTAATAAATAACTCTGCTAAGACATCCTTTTTTTATGCTGTATAACGCTCTTTTTCAATTTCTTTTAATGATTTTCCTTACTTGGAAGCCAAATGTTATTATTATAAAATCTCTTTAAACATAGAAATGACTTCTTCCTTTGTAGGTTGGAATGGATTTCCTGGAGCGCATGCATCTACTAATGCAAAATTCGCTAATTTATCCAAATCCACCTCATCTACACCTAATTCTGATAATTTTGCTGGAATTCCTACTGTTTGGCAAAGCTTTATTATGGCAGCAATGACTTCCTCAGCACACTGGCTATCCGTTTTTCCTTCAATAGAAATACCAATCGCTTTAGCTATTGCAGGAAATTTTTGAGGATCCCGTCTAGCATTTTCTCTTTCCACGATAGGTAAGAGCATAGCATTGCATACACCATGTGGTAAATCATATACGCCCCCTAATTGATGTGCCATTGCATGAACAAATCCTAAACCTGCATTATTAAATGCCACACCAGCTAAGAACATAACATATACCATCTGTTCACGGGCTTCTATATCATGTCCATCCTTAACTGCACGCGGTAAATAAGTGAATATCTTCTCTACTGCAGCTAAAGCAGTAGCATCGGTTACTGCATATGCTCCCGGAGTAACAATTGCTTCTATCGCATGTGTTAAAGCATCTATTCCTGTTGCAGCTGTTAATGCAGCAGGCTTATCCACCATTAGCACAGGATCGTTCACAGATATTGTTACAAGGCAATTTTTATCCACCATCACCATTTTGACTTGTCGTTCCTCATCTGTAATGACATAGTTAATGGTGAATTCACTGGATGTTCCAGCAGTTGTGTTTATCGCTACAATTGGTACTGATTTTTTTGAAGTTTTTCCTACACCTTCGTACTCCCTAATATCTCCACCATTCGTTACATAAAGTCCAATTGCTTTTGCTGTGTCTTGAGGAGATCCTCCACCAACAGATACAATAAAATCACATTCATTTTCTTTGTATGCTTCTACTCCTTTATATACATTTGCTGTTGTCGGATTAGGTTTTACTTCTGCATAAACAACATACTCTATCTCTGTTTCGTCGAGTACTTTTTTTACTTTTGCCACAATCCCGCTTTCATTTAGGAAAGCATCGGTTACCAATAGTGCTCTTTTTACGCCTAATTCTTCTATTTGTGGTCCTACTTCCTGTAGACAGCCTCTTCCCATTAAATTCGTACTTGGAACATAGTTTTTACACTTGACTATATTTAAAGACATAGATACCATCATGAGAAAGTAGCTTTATTTTAGGGGCTAAATTAGAGATTGTTCGTCTTTACAGATTTTTCCATTTAGTTTTATCCCGCCTTCTATCGACCTTATTTCCCCAGCATATCAAGTGTTTCTTCTACTCCTACAGCATAATCTTCAAATATACCATTTTTAATTTTTATCATTGTTGGGGTGCCAGTAATTTCAATTTCCTTCGCGGTTTCTGGCGCTTCATTGCCGTAGGCTGTATTATGTGTGGCAATAATTTGATTATCCTCATTTGCAACAACCCCCCAGGCAATATTTTTATCATTTTGGAAGTCCTCTATATTTATTCCATCATTCCAAACTTCTTTTCCGTCCACTATTTTACCTATTATTTTGTCATGCTCTTTATGGTGGGCTTCCCAGTCATACCAGCTAGCTTCATTCTTTTCTTCCTGCATATCGACAATATAAATTGGAACGTCTCCACTGTTGCTAAACTCAATAACATGCTCTTCAATTTCCTTACAATATGTACAGGTTGCTTGCCAAAAATAAACGATATATTCCTCATCTTGCTGATTGAATGTAGAGGATGCTTCTATTTTCGTTAAATCCTCAATAGCATTAATACGATTACTGTTTAACAACCAGATAGCTGCAAAACAAACAATCAAGATTACCGCAATCACTATGAAAATAATCATTGGTCTATTTTTTTTCTTCATTTATAAATCTCCTTCACTACAATAAGTAATACCTATATTCTATCTAAAAAGCCACCCCAATAAATCATCAAACCAGCCACAATTTCAACATAATTGTGAACAAGTCTTCTCCATTGATGGCTTTATTCTAATTGCAACGAAAATGTTAGCAGCAAATTCACTATATTCGTATTATTCATTCCTTCTATGATAAAATCAGAATATCTTGAAAAGGAGTTGAATACCGTGAAAGAAAATATAATAAATCGCTTTATATCATATGCTGTTGTTGATACACAATCGAATGAGAACAACGCAGAATGTCCTTCTACTCCAGGACAGTTAACACTAGCTAATTTATTAGTAGAAGAACTTAAAGAAATTGGATTAGATGAAGTAACTATTGATGAAAATGGCTATGTGATGGCTACTTTGCTAGCAAATACGAATAAAAAAGTTCCAACCATTGGTTTTCTTGCTCACTTAGATACTGCTACTGATTTCACAGGAAAAAATGTACGTCCACAAAGAGTAGAAAATTATGATGGGCAAGATATTATATTAAATGAAGCTTTACATATCGCTTTATCTCCAAACGATTTCCCTGAACTAAAGAATTATGTGGGGCATACTTTACTTACGACAGATGGAACTACCTTACTTGGTGCAGACAATAAGGCTGGTATTGCTGAAATTGTCACTGCCCTAATTTACCTAAAGGAAAATCCCGACATTAAACACGGAAAAATCAGAGTTGCTTTTACCCCGGATGAAGAAATTGGCAGAGGTCCTCATAAATTTAATGTAGAAGCCTTTGATGCTGATTTTGCTTACACAGTTGACGGTGGCCCCTTAGGCGAATTGCAGTACGAAAGCTTTAATGCTGCTGGAGCCAAGATTACAATAAGTGGAACAAATGTGCATCCAGGTACAGCAAAAGGGAAAATGGTTAATAGTATAAAAATTGCAATGGAATTACAAAGTCGCCTGCCAGCAAGTGAGGCACCTGAATTTACAGAAGGATACGAGGGCTTTTATCATCTACTGTCCTTTGAAGGAGATGTTGAAAAGACAAATCTCCATTATATTATCCGTGATTTTGATCGTAATTCTTTTGAAGAAAGAAAAAATGTTCTACAAGAAATTGTGGTCGAATTAAATCAAAAATATGGCGATAATACGATAAAGTTAGACTTAAAGGACCAATACTACAATATGCGCGAAAAAATAGAACCAGTAAAAGAAATTGTTGATGTTGCCTACAAAGCAATGGACAATCTCGGTATTAGCCCTATTGTCCAACCAATTCGTGGTGGAACTGACGGCTCCCAGCTCTCTTATATGGGACTACCGACCCCAAATATATTTACAGGTGGCGAAAATTTCCACGGCAAATATGAATATGTATCTGTTGACAACATGATAAAAGCGACAAATGTCATTGTAGAAATTGCTCGCTTATTTGAAGAACGAGGAGAGTAATAGGGAGAAGGCTATATGCCTTCTCTTTATAGTTTGCTAGATAATTTTTTAATAGTCACCCATTTCGCACCAGATGTTTATTTCGGATTTCGAATTAAATTTTGTACTTTTAATAGTTTAGTATATAATGATTCAGTGCCAAAATCCCTATATTCCATGGATTTAGGGTTGAAAGAAAAGATTAGAGGAGTTTTGCAATGAATACAATCAGTAAAATGCAAGAAGAAGTTACACAAAATACAGAGTTACATCACTTTATTTTAGAATCCTTTGGACTTCAATCCAAGAAAAAGAGAGTGCGCAAAAAACTGTTTAAACAAGTAATCTCTCAAGAAAAAATCCTAAAAAAAGTAGTGAAAGAATTTAAACTAGCAGGTCAAGAGCAGTCAATTCCAACTGCCAAACAGGAAGAAAGCAATATATCCTTTAATAGCCTGCCAATAACTACTTTATTAAAAATCGGAAAAGAATTTTTTAAAGAGGAAGAAAGTGTTCGTTTTTACTATAATAAAAACAAAGAACCTTTCTATAAAAATAAAGAAATGTTAGTTACTTGTATTTCCACAAATTTTGCAGATGCACCTGCTGAAATTCAAAAAGAAATCATCAATAAATTATAATTCTTTACATTTCATGATTCATTTTTTAATAGCCACTTCCTCTCATCCTCCCAAATTATGAAGTGGCTACTATTTTTTATTCCCTCTTTCCCCATGCAATAGTGCTACCGTTTTTAATTTTCTTGTTCCATATCTCACACTCTGCTATAATTTTCATGTGTATATTATTGCACTTATATTAGACTAGAAAGAGGAGGAATACATATGATTAAAGTTGCACCCTCCATTCTCTCCGCTAATTTTGCGAAGCTAGGAGAAGAAGTAAAAGACGTTGAGCTAGGTGGAGCAGATTATATCCATGTAGATGTCATGGATGGACATTTTGTACCTAATATTACGATTGGCCCACTTATTGTAGAAGCAATCCGTCCAGTTACAACTTTACCTTTAGATGTTCATTTAATGATTGAAAATCCTGATTCTTATATACCACAATTTGCAAAAGCCGGTGCTGATATCATCACAGTACATGTTGAGGCATGTCGCCACCTGCACCGTACTATTCAATTGATAAAAGAAAATGGGGTTAAATCAGGCGTAGTATTAAATCCAAGTACTCCTGTAGATACAATCAAACATATCATCGAAGATATTGACATGGTTCTATTAATGACCGTTAATCCTGGTTTCGGTGGACAAGCATTCATCCATAATGTACTTCCAAAAATTAGAGAAGTTCGTCAATTGGCTGATCAACTAAATCCGGCACTTGATATTGAAGTGGACGGTGGTATTAATGCCGAAACGGCAGTATTAGTGAAAGAAGCAGGGGCAAATGTTCTTGTTGCTGGATCATTTATTTATAATAATCCAAATCGTGAAGAAGCAATTAAGGCCGTACGTGGATAAATAACATGAATTTATCATCGTGGGCGTTTTCCTTTCCCTCACTGATGATAAGTTGTTAATTGAATTTTTTAGTCAGTAAGACAGTTCATTAGTGGAGACTTCCGAATTAATTGATAACAAGAGGCTGGGACAAAAGTAAATAGCCACTATCACAGCTTTTATAAACCAATAAAAAAACCTGAACAAGCATATGGAAATATGATTGTTCAGGTTTTTCTATAGCAGGAATCTTCTTTCCTTTTTATCTTTCGCCTTTCTCCTCAAAGTTAATCTATCACTTAATCTTGCGAACACTACCTCGCACTTGATAATTGCAATCATCAATTTTTAGATTATTTGACTATTTCTCCTTTCCATTCACTCACAAATCGTATCAAATACTAGTAATCCTTCCTCAATTATTATATTAGAAATGCTTATTCTATTCTAAAAATAGAGATTATTAAGACTTTAATAGTATATCCTCCTTATATTTACCTATATTAAAGCAGAAATAAAAATTTTTTTGACAAATCTAGCACCTTTTCAGTATTATATTAAAATAATAGAGGAGGTTTCATGATGTCAGAACTAAATAAACAGAAAATTGTGGACAGTGTTCCCCAAAAGGGATTTTTTGGGCACCCTAAAGGATTATTCACTCTTTTCTTCACAGAATTTTGGGAGAGGTTTTCTTACTATGGAATGAGAGCCATCCTAGTTTATTATATGTATTACGAAGTTTCTAAAGGCGGATTAGGTATCTCTGAAGGAACAGCAATAGCTATTGTTTCCATTTACGGTTCCCTTGTTTATATGTCGGGTATAATCGGCGGATGGTTTGCTGATAGAATTTTTGGTACGTCTATGGCCGTTTTCTATGGTGGTATTTTCATCATGCTTGGTCATATTGTTTTAGCCGTTCCAGGAAGTATTACCATGTTCTTTATTTCGATGGTCTTAATTGTTATCGGAACAGGTTTATTAAAACCCAATGTATCAAGTATTGTTGGGGAAATGTATAGTCCAGAGGATGCTCGACGTGACGCCGGATTTAGTATTTTCTACATGGGAATAAATCTTGGTGGATTCCTAGCACCGATTATTGTCGGAGAGATTGGAATGAATTATAGCTTCCATCTTGGTTTCGGACTTGCTGCAGTAGGGATGTTATTAGGTTTAATTGTATTTATGATGACTAAAAAGAAAAACCTAGGTCTTGCTGGTACAGTAGTGCCAAATCCTTTGTCAAAAGAGGAAAAGAAAAAAGTTTATTCTTCCATCGGAATTGGTGTAGTTGTCCTTGCCATTATTCTTGCTATTACTATTTCTTTAGGAATATTAACATTTGATTCTTTCATCACAATTATTGGAATTCTTGGTTTCTTAATTCCCGCTATCTATTTCACTGTTATGTATCGCAGTCCCAAGACAGATCGTGATGAGCGTTCCAGATTAATTGCATATATTCCGTTATTCTTAGCTGCAGTTATGTTTTGGGCTATCCAAGAACAAGGCTCCACTATTCTAGCTACCTATGCAGATAAACGAACACAATTAGAGTTTGCTGGATTAAGTCTTTCACCGACAATTTTCCAATCCATCAATCCGTTGTTCATCATCATTTTTGCTCCAATATTTGCATGGATTTGGATGAAGCTTGGTAATCGACAGCCTTCTGTTTCTAAGAAATTTTCGATTGCTTTATTATTTGCAGGTTTATCCTTTAACATTATGATGTTACCTGCCTATATTGGTGGAGAAAATACACTAGTAAGTCCATTATGGTTAGTATTAAGCTATTTCCTTGTAGTTGTTGGAGAGCTATGTATATCTCCAGTAGGACTATCCGCAACTACAAAGCTTGCGCCTAAAGCCTTCTCTGCACAAACAATGAGCTTATGGTTTTTATCTAGTGCAGCTGCTCAAGCACTTAATGCACAAATCGCACCATTATTTACAAAAATATCGGAAGTTGCCTATTTCGGTATTTTAGGCGGAATAGCAATCCTCTTAAGTATTATCCTTTTCTTGTTATCACCAATGATTCAGAGCAAGATGAAGGGAATAAAATAACATATAAAGACAAGTGGGGGTTTATCCTCCACTTTTTTTTACCTCTGCTTTCCATATACAATAAACGTGGAGTGGTAATGCTCTGTTAACTCTCTATTTCTACTTTATGTCCTCCTATTGAAATTCCATCTACATTTTTTGAACTTACTAGACTTCTTTGAAGTAATTTTAAAGCACGATGCTGTGTTGTCTTCACCTTGCTTTCAGACCATCCTAAATTTAATGCTGTTTCTACAATACTCATGTCTTTTAAATATCTACAATAGATTACCTTTTTTTGATCTACCGTACAGCATTTTAGTAAATGATTCAGCCAATCCAGTTGTTCTTTATGTAGTGCCATTTCCTCAGGAAGTGCCTGTTCATCTTTTATATGAATGGGAATTTCACAATCAAAGGAATAAGAATTTTTTTGCTTTCGAAAATGATCGATAGCGATATTTTTTGCAATTGTATATAACCAAGTTCTTTCACTACTTTCTCCTTTAAAGGAGCATTTTGTTTTAAGAACTCTGATAAAAACTTCCTGAACTAAATCCTCCGCCTCCTCTTTTTTTACTCCTAAATATATTAAAAAATGAATTAACTCTTGATTATATTGTCTATAGAGCTCATCAATCGAACCCATTTCTCCCACTCCCAACAAAACCAGTGAATCCATGGAAAGATAGCAAATTAAAAAATCTTCATTTAAATTAATGAGAGCAAAAATAATTTAATGCATACAAATTTGTTTCTTCATATAACTTCCTCATTAAGTTGTTACTATCTCGATAGTGTTTATCCATTAGATTTGTTACAAAATAGTTTCCAAATCAATTTTTGTAACATTAATGAAATATATTATACATCTTATCGTAATAAAAGTCCCATTTTTTTCATTAAATTTCTGCTATTTTTCTATTTCTTTTTAGCTCTCTTCCATCAAACCGTTGCGTCTACTATTATTTTGTTAGGAAAACTCAAAAGATTCATAGTCTTTTATAGGAGAAGAGGCTGGGACAAAACTAAATAACTCAACTTTCGCACCTTGAAAATCGACCTTGTTTTAGGTCTATCAAAGCTTTAAGAACGCTCACTTTAGGTGCTTGACAATTACTTTTAAACAGAAAAAGCACCTCAATCTTTGGTATAGTGGAATTGACTAGAAACCATTACCACAAAGAAGAGGTGCCTTCTCTATGATAAAGGAAAAACACTCGAATGAGCAACTACCAAATGAACTTTCTGCCGTATTCTCTGAATTACAAGTGTCGAAGTACCTTCGCCAAGCGGGTATTCGAAAAAACTTTGGGTTTTCATGTGCCTATCTGTTTCAGCTTGTTTTTAGTCTAATCTTTCATCAAAAAAATTGGTTTGCCCTTGTCACTTCAAAAAAGAGCGAGCGTTATCCGGGTAAGGATACCGTCTATCGTTTTTTAAATCATTCCAAGTTTGCTTGGCGGAAATTTCTTTTATTCTTTAGTACAGCTACCATTCAAAAGGTCAGTGTGCTTACATCAATGGACCGTCCGAAAGTGCTTATTATTGATGACTCTACATTTGATCGAAATCGTAGTAAGAACGTGGAATTGCTTGCCCGTTGTTTTGATCATGCTTCCTTGAAAATGCGATTTTATAAAGGATTTCGAATGCTTACATTAGGCTGGTCAGATGGGCATACCTTCATGCCTGTTGACTTCTCTTTACTAAGCTCAAAAACCTCTTCTATTAATGGAATCAACGAAGAAATGGATAAACGATGTTCTGGTTATAAGCGTCGTGTTGAAGCTCTCCAGTCTGCGCCTGATCAAATCCCATCAATGATTGAACGGGCATTATCCAGTGGAATCGAGGCCTCTTACGTGTTGATGGACACATGGTTTACTCAACAACCTTTGATTCAGGCAATCGTCGAACAAGGGCTTGACGTTATTGGTATGGTCAAAAATGCAAAGCAACGTTATCAAATGAATGGTCAAATGGTTTCATTAAAAGAACTCTATCGGTTAGCGTCACCACTTCAAGGAAAGAAAGGGCTTCTTCGTTCCGTCATGACGACGATGAAAAACGGTGTACCCGTTAAAGTCGTGTTCGTTCAAAATCGTAATAAGAAAAGCGAATGGCTCGCGATTCTTAGCACAGATTGCACTCTTTCCGAACAAGAAATCGTCCGTATTTACGGGATTCGTTGGGATATTGAAGTGTTTTTTAAGACGACAAAATCGCTCCTTCGCTTACAGAAAGAATTTCAAGGACGCTCCTATGACTTACTTATCAGTCATACAACCATAGTTTTTACTAGATACATCATTCTATCTTGGCAAAATCGTTGCCACACAGATGAACGCACATTAGGTGGCTTATTTTATGACCTTTGTGATGAAGTAAATGAACTTGATTGGGCTGTCGCATTGCAGCAATTAATCGAGCTTCTTCAAGATGTCTTGAAGAAAACCAATAAACAAACACAACAATTACTTAAAAATCAACTATCACAATGGATTGCAGGTCTGCCTAGTTATATCAGAGCTTACCTGCCTAATTTGGTATGCGAAAGTTGAGT
>NZ_JVDT01000234.1 GCF_001076885.1 Bacillus sp. 522_BSPC | reverse complement strand
CAGGAAGCAGCCGCACAAGAAAAGGCAAGACAGAAAGCAGCCGCGCAAGAAAAGGCAAGACAGGAAGCAGTCGCACAAGAAAAGGCAAGACAGGAAGCAGTTACACAGGAAAAAGCAAAACGAGCATCAGCTAAAATAAATGAGGTAAGAAAAACGTCTGTAACAGAGCCGATTTCATCCACCAATCAAAATTTTTGTGTAATTGCAGGTAAAGAATATTGTATGAAGATTATGGCGGTTTATCAATCACTAGTTAAAAATAGTGAGAATTTCAATTTATGGGTTTGTTGTACGGATGCTATTACGTACAAGTTTTTGAATGAAAAAAATCTAAAAAATATGCATCTTATTAGAGTAGAAGAAATAGAGAATGATCAATTAAGAGCTGTTAAACAAGAAAGAATGATAAATGAATATTGTTGGACATTAAAATCTTTTTTAATTGAATACATTCTTAAAAATAATGATATTGAGCAAGTTTTATATTGTGATGGGGATATGTATTTCTTCTCTAATCCTGAAAGTATTTTTAATGAATGGGGCTCTGCTTCCATCTACTTGACTCCACAAAGAGATTTAGACTGGGTAGAGCAAAAGTACGGGAAGTATCAGGCAGGTATTGTCGGATTTAGAAAAGATGAGACAGGATTGGCAGCTGTTCAATGGTGGAAGGATAGATGCCTTGAATGGTGTAGTGTAGTGGAAAACAATGGCCGATTTGGTGACCAAAAGTATCTAGATCAGCTTCCAATTATGTATGATAATGTTCGAATATCTACTAATTTAGGGGTTAATGCTGCACCATGGAATATTGTTTACAATAATGATTTTAAAATTTCTCTACAAGGAGATAAAGTTTTCATAAATAATGACCCGCTAGTTGCTTACCATTTTTCTTGTTTAACTATTTATGATAGTAATAAATATGATTTATGGAGTATGCATCAATTAACTATTCAAAAGGAAATTATGAACTATATATATGTTCCATACCTTGATCATTTAGAGGAATTAATTACGTCGTATCAGAATAGTTATCCTGGAATTATTCGAGCAACGCTTTCGACAAATGACTTTATTCAGGCAAAGACAAAGTATCATAACACTAAATTGAAAAGAAAAATGATTACGCATAATAATTATTTACTATTAACTTCTATTTTTAGTAAAGAATATTTAGTTAAAGGATTAGCGATGTACGATTCATTGGTTAAGCAGATAGACAATTTTCACTTATGGATTTGTACGATGGACCAAGAAACCAACGATGTCCTATCAAATTTAAATTTAAAAAATGTAACATTAGTGCCAATAGAAACAATTGAGACACAGCAATTAAAAGAGTTAAAGCAACAACGAACACTGCAAGAATATTGTTGGACAATAAAAGCGACATTAGTGGAACACTTATTAGCCACTCATTCCGATATTGACCATCTTTTCTATTGTGATAGTGATATATATTTCTTCTCCAACCCTATCTCTGTGTTAGATGACTTCGCTAGATACTCTGTCTATCTATGTCGTCAACGAGGAACAGACTTATTAGAACATTTCCATGGTCAGTATCAGGCTGGGTTTATCGGATTCAAAAACGAAAAAAACAGCAGAAAGATTCTAAATTGGTGGAAAAAGAGATGCTTAGAAGAATGCTCTGAAATATATAATGATGAACGGAAATCATGGGGAGATCAATTGTATTTAGATCGTATTCCAGAGTTATTTGAAAATATAAAAGTTAACAAAAACCCAGGAATTAATGCTGCGCCATGGAATCTTATCTTAAATAATACGCAACAAGAAGTAACCATGAGGGAGACTAAGGTATATATTGACAATTACCCATTGATGTTCTTCCATTTTGGTAGTCTATTAATGCTTAATGAGAATGAATTTGATCTATGGAAGCAAGAAGAAGTTAGTATTTCAGACCCAATATTAATAAATATCTATAATCCTTATTTAGTGAAATTAAAAGAGTTCTCAAATAGTTTCTCTAATAATCCAGAATTTTTTGCGAACGTACCTGCTGATTATTCAGCAAAAAATCCCTATTCTATCTCCTCTTTATAAGAGGTGAATACGATGAAATTGAAAAATAAAAAAGTGTTAGTAACAGGTGCTTATGGGTTTATTGGATCGCATCTTATTAAACAGCTAGTGAAAGAAAATGCGACTATTGCTGTAATTGTTAGAAAAGATTCTAATCCATGGAGAGTTCAAGAATATTTGCCTCAATTAAAAATATATGAGGCAAATATTCAAAATCGCCCCGAAATTTGCCGTATTATCCATGAATTCCAACCAGACTATATTTTTCATCTAGCAGCTTATGGAACGAATCCAAATAATAGAAATGATTTACTTGCTTTTGAGACTAATATATTAGGAACCATGAATCTTCTCTTTGCTGCAAAGGATATAAATTGCCAAAAAATTATTTGTCTTGGCAGTAGTTCGGAGTATGGAGATAAAAAAGAACAGATTCATGAAGAAATGCTATTAGAACCAGTAGATATATATGGAAGTACGAAAGCAGCCTCTACAATTATTGCCCATCAATTAGCACAAGAATATAAAATTCCGATCATCACCTTAAGGGCATTTAATATTTTTGGAGAAGCGGAGGATAACCATAAATTATTCTCTCATATTATTGAAAAAGTACTTCGCGGTGAAGAGGTAAAATTAACAACATGTGACCAATATCGGGATTATAGCTATGTAGGCAATATTGTCGATGGTTTAATCCTTGGAGCCACAAATGAAGGAAGCAGTAATATGATTTTAAATATTGCTTCTGGTGAAGCACATCCTTTAAGATATTTTGTTGATTTAATTTATCAGCATTTAGATACGAAGCAAGTTCCTCTTTATGGTGCTATTCCAAAAAGAGAAAATGAAAGGAACGCACCAATACCGGATATAACAAAGATTCAAACAATTCTTGGGTGGACTCCTGCTGTTTCTATAGAAGAGGGGATTAAGAAAACAATTGCCTGGCATAAAAGTTATTATCATTTTCAATAAGGGAGCGGAGGTGTAACGATGACAACTGATTGGCAAACCATATACAAAAATAAAAAGGTTCTTATAACTGGTCATACAGGTTTTAAAGGTTCTTGGCTAGCTATTTGGTTAGCGAAGCTAGGTGCAGATGTAATTGGTTATTCTTTAGATCCGATTAGTGACAAGTGTCTTTTTGAATTGGCTGAGCTGAGTAATAAAATGAAGGACATAAGAGGGGATATTCGTGATGCGGTTAAGCTTCAAGCTGTTTTTGAGCAATATCAGCCAGAGATTGTCTTTCATTTAGCAGCACAGCCATTAGTTAAACAGTCCTATCGAGATCCTGTATATACGTATGAAGTGAATGTAATGGGAACAATGAATGTGTTAGAAGCGATAAGAAAAACACCATCTGTTAAAGCGGGAATAATGGTAACAAGTGATAAATGCTATGAAAATAAAGAATGGGTATGGGGATATCGGGAGACAGATCCAATGGGAGGGTATGATCCGTATAGTTCAAGTAAAGGATGCTGCGAATTATTGATCTCCTCTTATCAGCATTCTTTCTTTCCTATTGACTCCTATAATAAGCATGGGAAGCTCATTGCTTCTGTACGAGCAGGGAATGTAATAGGTGGCGGTGATTGGTCGGAAAATCGAATTATTCCTGATTGTGTGCGCTCTTTATTATCGGGTCAATCTATTAAGGTGCGTTCCCCTCAATCTGTGCGTCCATGGCAGCATGTTTTAGAGCCGCTTTCTGGTTATTTAAAAATAGGAGCTTATTTATATAAAGGAAAAACACAATATGCAGAGGGATGGAATTTTGGACCAGAATCAGATAGTGTGACGACGGTGCAACAATTAGTAGAAAAAATAGTACTGCAATGGAAGGAAGGTACATGGGAAGTAGATACGTCACACTCTACTGAACATGAGGCAAAGCTTCTTAGCTTGGATATAAATAAAGCAAAGCATAATTTAGCTTGGTATCCAAAATGGGACATTGATCAAACTGTATATTATACAATAGAATGGTATAAATTGTATAAAGAAGTAGATGTGTATGAGCTTTGTTTAAAACAGATAAGTAATTATGAAAAATAAGATAACAGAAAAATAGAAGCTATTCGATTCCTTTCGTTCGATCCACTACACATGAAAGAAAGGTTAGAAAGCTTCTATTTTATTTCTGTGTAAAAAGTGTGAGTATTGCTAGGTATTTATA
Source organism: Bacillus sp. 522_BSPC (assembly GCF_001076885.1). Taxonomy (GTDB): domain Bacteria; phylum Bacillota; class Bacilli; order Bacillales; family Cytobacillaceae; genus Niallia; species Niallia hominis. The sequence goes on along the minus strand of NZ_JVDT01000234.1, from coordinate 16,018 downwards.
ATAAAATAAATCAAAGAGTGGTATTCATCCCTCTATAAATAAGAAAACAGGATATTCCAGCATGGGAATATCCTGTTTTCTTATTTTTTCAATGAAGCTATAAAGTTTTTATGTCTAGCTACGATTCTCTCTTTTGCTAAACGTATTTTTTTCCGATTCTTTTTGCTTGTTAAATAAAATTCTTTCTTTTCAATTGTTTCAGACAGAGTATTTGTATTTGTTAATATTGTATAAGGTAATTGGTGGATGGAGGCTGCGAAGTCCACTCCTTTAGAGCGATAGGCTAATTGAATAAATGGAGTACCGCTAGATGCAGAAAGCACGTTTGCATGAAGCTTTAGGTTTAAAGAAAAATGGCAAAGTGATAAGAAGTGATAAATTTGTGAAGCTGTGCATACTTCTGGAATAAAAATGACGTTACCTTTTTCTTTTAGGTTATCATACAAACTTTTGCAATGAGGGATATCCATATCCCACATTGGGAAAATCACAATTTGATATCCCTTTTGTAATAATTTTGTACAAGCTTTAATCATTTGTTTTTTAAGTTTATTTTCATCATAGCCAAATAAAATATTTTGAGTTGTACCCCAATTGACTGCAATTGTTTTTTTGCTAGTGTCATGCAAGTATTTTTTTTGAATATAATCATCTTTTTTAGGAGTAAAAAGCATCCCAGAATCACCGATTATCTGATAATTACTTGCTGGTGATGGATTTAAAGCTTTAACATATTTGTGTGTAAGTGGACCTCTAAGACCTGCAAATGTGGAGTATTCAATCACTTTTTTTATTTTTTCTTTATTTATCTCTTTATTATTAAAAGAAGTAGACGATAACTGGAAATCTCCTCTTTTAAAAGATTCTATTGTTTCTTCCGTCATATAATCAATGCCTGTTCCATAGCAATAAAGAGGAAGCTTCATTTCAATTGCTTCTAAGGCTAAATCAATAAAGAAACTACCTTGAAATAAAGAGCCCCCTCCTAAAACGACTAGATCAAATGGTTTTTCTTTGTAAAATTCTTTCAGTTTTTTATTCGTATGAATTGGATAGGAGAATAAAGTATATTCTTCATTTAGCCATCTTTCGCAAGCTTGAGCAAATGCTTCATAGCAAACTTCGTCTCCTATATTATTGGCTCCTAAATAACCAAGATATAAAATCCTCACAGTTCGTTTCCTCCTTCCTTAGAAAGAATCGCTTCGATATGATGGAGGAGCTGTTTGGCACGAACTTGTACAGAATGCTTTTTTCGGACCATTTTGTAACCGTTTAAAGCTATTCGTCTCCCTAATGTATCATAATGTGTTAGGTGATATTTTGCTTTCCGCATAAAGTTCTCTTCATTTATTTCAATGAAATGGACACCGGGGATGAAACCTAAATCCTTAATTTCTTTCGTGCATGAGGCTAATAGTAATGTATTACAAGCCAGAGTCTCGTAATATTTCATTACAGGATAATGATAAATGGAATCACAGGTAAAAAACATTTTTGCTTTATTAAGCTCTTTTGCGAAACTACTAGCTACCTTAAACGATTTCTCGTCGTACTGTTTGTGAAAATAGCCAGGATGTGCATGATAGGTGAAATTAGGTAGACTTTTCATTTCATCGAGGATTTTTTGACGTAATGGATATACAGTAGGATGTACAGCACCCATCATTAAATAATCAATCGTTTTCTTCTGATTGAAGTCTTTAAATATATCGATATTTACATAATGAGGGAACCATATCATTTTATCTTTAAATTCTGGATACCATTCTAAAAATGTGTCTCTATAATGGGTGAAAATGTATTTTACGTTATTTTCTTTAATAAAGGCTCTTCTTTGGTCCATCTGGTAGTTTAAATCATGCATAATTATTCCGAATGGAATATTGCAGTCCTTTAGTCCTGTTACTTGTGGTGATCGAGTAGGACGTAAATCATTTACTAGGATAAAGTCAGGCTGAAAGTTCATTATTTGTAGTATTTCACTTATATTACCGTCTTTCTCCCAGATTCTTATATCAACGTATTTCTTTAATTCCTCTGATAAATAATACGTATTTCTTTCTATCCCATTTTCCCAGTTTTTTGTAATAAAAAGTATCTTTCTCTTCTTCTTTAATGTCATCAGCATCATGTCCTTTCCCTAATGTTTACTATATATTCTATTCTTGTCCCCTTAAATCGGACCATAGCAATTTGTCCAATTATTAGCTTGCGGTCACCTTTTAATGGATTGTCCATATACTATTAAGAGACATGAGAGGTAGGAGGCGTACTTAGATGAATAAGATTCTTCTTTCTGGTTATTACGGGGAACTAAATAGCGGAGATGATGCATTACTACTAGTCTCCTCTTGGGGAAGCCGAAAATTTCTTTTTGGAGAGAAAATCTATGGGACATGTATACAAAAACCTGTTCTTCCATTAGATGCTGCTATTGNTTTTGTTCCAGAAGAAGAACAAAAAGAGCGTAACGAAAACCTTTTGCGATTGTACAGGCAGTGTTATGGGAGTGATTTCATTTTATATGGCGGTGGATCTGTTTTTCATTCCACAGATAAAATGACAAGAGATGGGGACTTAATTGATGTAAATAGAGGGAAAGGAGCAGCAGCGATCGGGGTATCTTTTGGCCCGTTTAGAGATTCTGCTGCCAAGGAGACATGTAGGAAGCTTGTTGAGAGATTTAAATATATCGGTTGCAGGGATGAGGAAAGCTATGAATTAATTCGATCTCTCACTTCTACTATTAATGCAGAATTAACGTTTGATTTAGCAGTCCTCTTACCGCTAGTATCTGGAGAAGATTTTTCAGGAAATCATAAGAGAAAGGGGCTAGGAATTTCCTTATGCCATTATGAAAGATATATTGGTGGAGATACAAGTATAGAAAAAACAAGGGTTGAAAAAATAGTAAATGTTTTAAATGGGTTAAAAGAAGAGGAATTTGAGGAATTGGTTTTTATCGATTTTAATGGACATCCTATTTTTGGAGATGAGGATATTCATCGAGAGGTTATCGAGCAGCTACACACGAATATACCAATTAGACATCTTTCTTATGATAAAAACCCATTAAATATTCTTCGCACTATTGCTTCTTTAAAAGGGTTGCTTGGTATGCGGTTGCATAGTGCTGTTTTTGGCTATATCACTAATACACCAACTATCATTTTCTCTTACCATCCCAAATGCGATGGATGGGCAAAACAAATTCAGGCAAACAATGATTTTATTATTTCCTCCAATTCCTTTGCGGAGGAAAGTATATGGCACGCTCTTAGGGAAATTGCAGCTGGTCAATATCAGTATCCTAAACTGCCAATAAAAAAAGCACAATCATTAGCAATGAAAAATTGGGAGGGTGCAAGATGGTTGCTGTCTCAGTAGTAATCCCCCTTTATAATAAAGAACAGTATATTGAAAGAACGATAATGTCTATTCTATCCCAAACATTTCAGGATTTTGAGATTATTATTGTTGACGATGGTTCTACAGATAGCAGTGTAGAAAAAGCCGAAGCATGGATAGACAATCGAATTACAGTTCGAAGAATGGAACATAAGGGTGCTTCAGCAGCAAGAAATGAAGGCATTCGAGTTGCAACGGCAGATTTAATTACTTTTATTGATGCAGACGATGAATGGAAGCCGCGATTCCTAGAAAATATCATCGATTTAAAAAACAAATATCCATATTGTGGTGCTTATGCAACAAGTTATGAGATTCAGTTGCCAAGCAAAAAAAAGATCATTCCTACTATTTATGAAACACCAGAGCACTGGGAAGGTGTGTTTACTAACTATGTGGAAAGAACACTAAAGGATTTGCCTATTATATCCTCTGCGGTTGCTGTTCGAAAAGAAGTTTTTAAAGAAATAGGTTTGTTTAAAGAAGGAGAACCACTTGGGGAAGATCAAGATATGTGGCTGAGAATCGGTTTGAATTATCCGATTGCTTATAAAAATGAAAGCTTTGCGATTTATTATCGTGGTTTAGAAAATAGTGTGTGCATGGATTTGAGTATTTTAAATCGATATTCAATTATTGACTACTTAGAGAGACTCCTTCATAAAGAAAATCTTCCTTATATAGATGTCTATTTATCAAAATTAAAATTAGATTACAGCAAAAGATTACTAGAGGCAAACCAATTAGATTCTGCATGGGAAGAATTACATCATACAAAAGCAAAAGTATATAAGTGGGAAAAAATAAAATTATGGATGCTTTACTATTGGAAAAAGATAGCTATTAAATATAGTTTTCATTCAAAAAAATATAACAAAGAATGTCCATAAGCTAATGCCATTAATACACACTGTGCCCCTGCTAAAAAGAAAGAAGCTGGGGCCCTTAATTTTGCCTTTCTCTATAATCTCTTATGAGTTTTCAATTGGTGCACCAGGTGGATAGTAATAAGGAGGAACTTTAATCCAGCCTCTTTTTCTCATTAAATCCTTTATACTTGCACCGAATTTCATTTTTTCTAACATACATTGGGTAAACATAGTAGCTACATCATTTCGTATACATTGAGATACAGAAGCGGCACAGTGAGTAATGGATGCAACGGTTTTAATGCTTAACCCATTCATTATTTCGTCGTCTGTCATCTTAACACCAAGTGGTACAGCCTGTGAATTAGAAAGTGGTCGTTGTTCACTAGTTGGTGGCAATGGAATTCCTTCTGCTTTAAGAAAGTCTCGAAATCTTTGCCCTTGTGCATCGCATTGTTTATAACTGTCTTTTAGTGACTTGATAACATCATCATCTGTTGTCGTATTTAACGCCACCTGAATATAAATATTGGCTTCATCCACAATAGTAAGATAGGTCCAGCAACTCATTACTTCGCCTACATGAAGAGGATTTTTGGGCTCCATATCTAAATTTAATTGTAAATAATCTTTTAATGCTTCAAAAATAGTTGTCATCTTAACCATCCTAATAGTGAATTTTTTCTTTAATCAACATTACTTAGTTAAAAAACAATGGATTGTTAGGCAGTCATCCTCTCGAAGGCTTACAATTGTCTTTTCGCAAAAATGCTCTGTTTGTAAGAAAAATACTAAGTGATTTATATCGTATTTATTATTGGCACGCATAATCGAATAAATACGCAATGATTGGTAAATTTAAAATTTGAAGAGAGCCAACTTTTTTTCTCTAGACCCACTGATTTCTTTTCTGCTAAGATAGTTAGGTTGACTTTTTGTACATATAGAAATTATTGGAAATAATAAATGAGGTTGATGAAAATGGGATCAAGAGAATCTCTAGCTAAACGAGTTGCATGGATTAGTGTAATTAGTAATATTGTATTAACATTGGGAAAATTAATAGTTGGCTGGATGGGGAATAGTGATGCTGTTTTTGCTGATGGTATTCACTCTGCTGCAGATGTCTTTGCTTCTATCATTGTTTTAGTAGTGATACGGATTGCCAATAAACCTGCTGATCAGGAACATCCATATGGACATGGAAAAGCTGAAATAATTGTATCCGGAATAGTCGGGATGATTCTACTCGGTGTTGCCATCTATTTGGTGTATGAAGCTATAATTGGTTTCTTCCATCCCATTACAACACCAAGTATGATTACAATGTGGGTTGCTGTTATTTCATACGTTTCAAAAGTACTATTGTATCGTTATAGTAAGAAAATCGCTAATGAACAAAGTAGTAAAGCCATTGAAGCAATTGCTTATGATCATAAGGCAGATATAGTTGCCTCGATTGCCGCTGCAATAGGAGTATTACTGTCTATACTTGGAGAAAATTTAACGATAAATGCACTGCTCTATGGCGATAAAGTAGCTACTATTATCGTTGCTTATTTAATTTTTAAAATTGCGAAGGAAATGGTAAGTGAAGCTTTCGATATATTACTGGAGCGAAATATCGATTTAGAGATCTTAACAGAATATCGTGAAATGATTGCTTCCTTCTCTGAAGTAAAAAGGATTGATCGTCTTCGTGCAAGAGAACATGGACATTATATATTAGTCGATTTACGCATTTCTATCGATTATGACAAGACGATTAAGGAAGGTCATGACTTATCTAGACAAATAAAAAAGAAACTTATGAAAAAACACGATAATATCAACGAAGTACTTATCCATTTAAATCCATATTTTAAGGAATAGTTTTTAGGGAGAAAAGATCTCTCTACCTTAACGGTTATTTTAAATGTGACAATATTAGTAATATATAGCTGCTTCCATTGAATATCGTTTCGATCAGCACTATAGTAAAGAAAAGATGACTAGAGACTTTTCTAAGGAGCTGAATAAAATGGCAAAAGTATTATATATTACGGCAAACCCATTTGATGAATCAAGATCATATGGAATGGCAGTTGGTAAAGCGTTTATTGATCAATATGAAGTGTCTAATCCGAATGATGAGGTTATTCATATTAATCTATACAATGAGTATATTCCTTCCATTGATGCAGACGTATTTCAAGGATGGGGAAAGCTACAATCTGGAAGTGGATTTGATCAGCTTTCTGATGAGGAAAAAACAAAAGTTAGTCGTTTGGCAGAGCTAAGTGAACAATTCGTTAAAGCAGATAAATATATATTTGTTACGCCACTATGGAATTTATTGTTTCCTCCAGTGATGAAAGCTTATTTAGATTCTGTTGCTGTTGCAGGTAAGACATTTGAATATACAGCCCAAGGACCAAAGGGACTCCTTACTGATAAGAAAGTTCTTCATATTCAAGCAAGTGGTGGGATTTATTCTCATGGACCAGCAGCGGATAAAGAAATGGCACACCGTTATTTAAAGACGCTAATGGCATTTTTCGGCATTAATGATTTCCAAGGTTTATTTGTGGAAGGTCATGATTTAGCACCAGAAAGAGCAGAAGAGATTAAAGCGAATGCAATTGCTCGTGCAAAAGATGCCGCAATTACTTTTTGATAGAAGGCTGTTTTTTAAAAGATTGTTGTTTTTTCAATAGGAGAAAAGAATTAGTTGGAAAAATGGAGCAGCCGGAATACACGTAGACGCCACGGGGATTAGCGAGACAGTCTGAGACCCCTACGGAAAGCGAGGTGTATTCCGTCTGTGGGTAATCGCAACAAACTATACGAAAAATGCCTAATAAAACAAAGTGTTTTTAATCGTAATTCAGAAGAAGTCATCGAAAAAAGTATTTGTGAGAACATACCTTTTTTCAATGACTTCTTCTTAGTCGTTCCAAACCTCCTTTAAAGTATAACGAAACAGCTGATCTAATTGTTCAGTTGGATCAATTAAATTTCTCTCTAAACCTTTTGCATACGTTTCTAATTGTTGCATCTCTCTTTCCAAATACTCATTAATAAGGTTGATTCGTGGTTCAAGAGTCAATTCTTCTCCAGATTTTTTTCTTTCTAATAAAATGTCAATCTTTGTGCGAAGTGCACCCTCAGGAATAAGTCCATGTACCAAAATATCAAATTCCATTGGAGGAATTGTTTGGAATGTTTGTACCCACTTGGCTGCTAGAATTGGTCGCAATACATAAAAATACTTTTTAATCTTAACGGTATCTCCTTGCAAATATTCTCTGAAATTTCCTTTAGCCATATTTAAATAATGATAAATGGTAGAAGTAGGAGAAAATATTTGTTTTTCAAGCTGCTTCATTTTTTCAATGGTTGAAAAGCGCTGATAATATATCATGTTGGATCGCAACCATTCTAATAAAGGAGGATTAGACTTACGAAAAAGCTTCAGTGTTTTAGTCAATTCCCAGCCGCTCATATCTAATAATGGATCAACAGGAATTGATATAGGATCATGGTTTGGAATTTCTATTACATCTCGCTTTTGATCAATGGATAAGTACCAGCTTGGATGATGGATATAAATAAACCGGACATCATAATCACTATCCTTTGACGGAAATCCCCATGCACGACTTCCAGATTCACAGGCATAAAGCACCTTTATGGCAAATTCTTTTTCTGCTTGTTCGATGACTTTTCTGATATGGTTTTCCAATGGCTTACACATCCTAGTTATTTTAGTCCATTTTACAAAAAAAGTTAACGATTTACCATCTTAATCTATAAAAATGATAGCGTTTTCTTATACAATGATAAGAGGAACTTATTTTGACTTACTTCATAATGTAGAAGTGGTTGATTTCAAAGGAATTAATTAAAAGGAGGAAATATAGTGAAAAATATACCAATTGCCATTCAAATGTATACGTTAAGAGAGGAATGTGAACAGGATTTCCGTGGAACTCTCCAGAAGGTTGCAAGCCTTGGTTTTCAAGGAGTAGAGCTTGCAGGGTATGGCGGGATTTCTGTAGCCGCATTAAAGGAATTACTGGATGAACTAAATCTTCAAGTAGCGGCTAGTCATGTACCTTTAGCAGACTTAGAGAGCAATCTAACCCAAGTCATTCAAGACCAGTTAGTTTTAGGGAGTAAGTTTTTAGTATGTCCCTATCTTTTACCAGACAAAAGAACGGAGGCGGATTATGAGTCACTAATTGCTTTCTTAAATATGGCGGGAGCGGAGTGTCAAAAAGAAGGGATATCGCTGTGTTATCATAATCATGATTTTGAATTAGATAGATTGTATGATGGAAGAACAGCATTAGATACGATAATGGAAGAAACAGATTCTAAGCTGGTTTTTGCAGAGCTAGATGTATACTGGCTTTCAAAGCGAGAGTATGATCCTGCACAATGGATTGATACATATAAAAACAGAACAAAGCTTGTCCATTTAAAAGACATGACAACAGATGAAGAACGATTCTTTGCAGAAGTTGGTACTGGGAGTATCGATTTTCAAGCAATTCTTGAAAAGGGAGAGGAAGCGGATATACAGTGGTGGATTATTGAACAGGATGCCACAAGAAGAACACCATTTGAAAGCATTGAAATTAGCTTAAATAATTTAAGAAAAATATTAGGGGAACAAAAGTAGTGAAAAGCTATATTTGATGAGACATTTTTTTCAATAGGATAAAGAAAACTATAATCAGTGGGGATGGGAATCCCCACTGATTATCATTGGTTACTTAATTATTCTCTCAGCAATGGCATAGAACAGCAACGAAAGGATCCACCTGACTTGATGATTTCTGAAAAATCCACCTCAATCACGTCATAGCCTCTTTTTTGAAGCTCTTTATTGACTCCTTCGTTCACAGGTAAGCTAATAACCTTTTTATTACCGATGGATAATACGTTTGTACCTAATGTCTCTTGCTCTTTTGCATTTACATGGATTAAATCATAGCGATCTCGCAGCATTCTTTCTTTCTCTTTATGAAACTCGCCTGGGAATATTAATCCTTCTGTAGGGGAAAGTACGTTGAAAACACAATCCAAATGAAGATACGAGTCTGTAAATGGAACAGCGATGACATCATAAGAAGGAAGTAATGTTTGTAAATGCCGGATAGCAAATTTATTTGTGCGTTGGCTGAGGCCAATATAAATCGTTTTACCGTCAATGATAACATCTCCGCCTTCAATCATATTTCCTTTAATATCCGTATAAGTAATCTCCTGTTCCTTCAAATAGTCGATTAAAATTTTCTCTTCTCCACGTCTTACATCTCGGGCCATTTCTGCTACAAAGATTTGATTTCCTAAAGTAAAACCAATATCCCTTGTAAATACTTGTTCATGATATTTTTCCACAGGAGGAAGAAGGATTGTTTCAACCCCGTTTTCTTGCAGCTTTTCAATAAACATTTCATGTTGTTTTTCGGCCACTTTTCGATCGATATTTTTCTTTGCATGTTTTTTTTGAATATCGTTTATAGGAACTTTAATAGCCATATATTCGGGAGAAACTAAGACGACTGCTTTTAATGGATCATATTCATTCGAGCAATGTACTTTCATGACAAAATCCTTTCCATTGGAGTATTGTGAATAGTTTTTCCTGTTTGTATTTTTTTATGAAGGGAACATGGGAAATTAATTTTATTCCATTTAACGCCCGAGCTCGAGTTGTGGAAAATTAAAAAAGTCTTTTAAGTTTAAAAGTCAAAGGGGAATGAGAAAAAACACCCACTAATGGAAGTTTTCTTTATTGTGAATGAAAGCTGAAATTATTAGAAAGCAGTAAAAAAGGAGCAATCGAGTAAACGAAACCTATTATTAAAAAGGCTGTTTTCGCAAAAGTTTGTTGCGATTACTCGCAGCCGGAATACACGAAGACGCCACGAGGATTAGCGAGACAGTCTGAGACCCCGGAGGCTTAAGCTTAGCCCCACGGAAAGCGAAGTGTATTCCGGCTGCTCCAATTTTCCTACTAATTCTTTTTTCTATTGAAAAAACAGCAATCCTTTAGAAAACAGCCATTAAAAATAAGAGGTTGGCAGGAGAATTATGATAACAAAAAGCCAGTGAAATATTCTTCACTGGCTTTTAGTAAAAGTTAATATTAGCTTTCGTCAATATCTTTACGATTTTTCTTAAATACTTTAGAAAGAACTTCGTAAACAATTGGGACAATAACAAGTGTTAATAGAGTAGAACTGATTAAACCGCCAATAACCGTAATACCTAGGTCTTTAGAGATTAATCCACTACCGCCAGAACCAACTGCTAATGGAACTAATGCTCCGATTGTTGCAATAGCTGTCATTAGAATTGGGCGAAGACGTGTTGATCCAGCTTCAAGAATGGCATCGCGCATATTCATTCCATAGCGTTCCATATGAATGATTCGGTCTACTAATACAATCGCGTTCGTTACAACGATACCAATTAACATGAGTAATCCCATCATAACCGAAACGGATATCGTTTGACCTGAAAGGTATAATCCGACAAAGGAACCAATCACAGCAAACGGTAAACTGAACAGGATCGAGAATGGAGCAACCCCTTCACGGAATGTGACAACAAGAATAAAGTATACTATCGCAACAGCAGCAATCATGGCAACACCTAATTGCGTAAATGTTTCATTCATATCTGCTGCTACACCAGCAACTCCCATTGTAACTCCTTTTGGTAAGTCAATTTTATCAATTTCCTTATCGACTTCGTTCGTTACTTTGGAAACATCATCACCGAGAATTTTTCCTGATACTGTTGCATAATACTCACCCTTACTACGAGAAAGAGTATTTAAAGTTGTTCCTTCTTCAACTTCTACTAGTTCAGAAAGTGGCATCGTATTTCCTAGAGCAGTTGGAATTTCCATATCTAGCATTTCGTCAATTGATTTAGGTTGTGCTGATTTTTCTTGTTGGACAATAACATCAAGTGCTTCGCCATCTTTTTCGATTGTTGTTAGTACATCTTTAGTATTGTCTGGGCTTAGCATCATGAGAAGCTGTCCTGCAGTTAACCCATACTGCAATAATTCATCTTGATTAACTTTAAATGTATATTCTACATAAGCATCTTCAGCAGTTGTAGTAACATCTTCTAATCCATCATTTTCTTTTAAAATGTCTTCTACTTTTTTCACAGACTCATTAAGTTTATCTAAATCTTCACTGTAGAATGTATAGCTAACTTCATTTGTTGACATCCCCATGGATGTGAAGTCTTGTGTTTTCCATTCGCCAGATTGATCGATATTTGTAATATAGTCCTCAATTTCATCGCGGACTTCAGGGAAGTTTTTCATATCTTCATCAAAGATTAGGTACATAAGTGCACCGCCAGATCCCATACCCATCATCGCACTTTGTGCATCTGCTGTCTCATTGATAGATAATTGAACAATATCAATATCTTTGCGTTCAAGCATTTTTTCTTCTACTTCTGTAACGTTCTTTAATGTCTCATCCTTTAATTCACCAGTTTCTGGTGTATAAGTGATATACATTGTTTTTTCTTCTTCACTTCCTAAGAAGCTAAAGCCAATTAGCGGAGTAAGAGCAACACTTCCGGCTAATAAAACAACAGCGATAAGGGAAGTGATGATTTTATGGTTAAGAGCTTTTTCAAGAATGCCTTTATACCAATTTGCCAATTTACCGGCTTCTTTATGATTACTTTCTGTTTTCTCACCATATAATTTTTTCTTAAATAAGAAATGAGAAAGAGCAGGTACAATTGTAATCGCAACAAGTAGTGATGCTCCAAGTGAAAATGCCATTGTTAATGCGAAAGGACGGAATAACTCTCCCACCATTCCCCCAACGAACATTAATGGAGCGAATACAGCAACTGTTACTAAAGTTGAAGAAAGGATTGGTTTAAACATTTCAATCGTCGCTTCTCTAATTAGTGCACGGCCGGTTAATTTTTCTTCTTTCAGGTGCAAGCGTCGGTAAATATTCTCAACAACAACAATAGAGTCATCGATAACCCGGCCAATCGCAACAGTGATAGCACCAAGTGTCATGATATTTAACGTAATATCCATCCAGTTTAATAGCATTAATGCCATGAAAATAGAAACTGGGATAGAAATAATGGAAATTATCGTTGATTTAAAATCACGTAAGAATAGTAAAATAATTAATACGGCAATTAAACAACCAAACACCGCTTTTTCAATCATCGTAAATACAGATTCTTCAATTGGAGCCCCTTGGTCTAGGGAAACATCAATTACTAATCCATCGATATTCTTTTGCTCATCTTTAATTAAATCTTTTACACTGTTAACAACATCAACAGTGTTTGCTTGTTGACCTTTGACAATTTGGATGGCAATAGCATCTTCACCATTTGTACGAGAAACAGATTCAACTTTCCCAACCACTTCGATTGTGGCAATATCACTAAGTTTAACAAATGGGGATGGATTTTGTTCAGAAGGAGTGACAGGGATAAGCATATCTTTAAGTTCTTTTTCTGTCATAAACTTACCATCAATTGCAACTGCCTGTTCGCCTTCTTCAAACTCATAAAGTCCTAAAGAAACAGCTAAATTACTTGCTTGGATCATATCTTTAACAGTGTCTTCTGTTAAATCTAATTGTTCCATTTTTTCCTTATCATATGTTAAATCTACTTCTTCGATATGTTGTCCGGTAATCGTTGCAGATGCAACACCATCAATCTTTTCAATCTTCGGAAGGATGATTTCTTCAACAGTTGATGTTAATTCAGTAATATCTTCTTCTGTACTGCTGACACTTAACGCTACAACTGGCATCATATTCATACTGATTGCTGTGATTGTAGGTTCCTGTGCGCCGTCAGGCAAGGTGATATTATCTAGAGCGGATTGTAAAGCACGTTTTGCTTCATCCATATCTGTACCATATTCATATTCTAATTGAACATTTGCCATGTTCGAATAAGAATTCGAATAAACAGCTTTCACATCTTCTAGATTTTCCACAAGTTTTTCTATCGGCATGGATACTTCTTCCATCACCTTTTCCGGTGTTGCTCCCGGATAAACATCCATTACCGTTAAGTATGGAATCGAAATGTTCGGTATGGTCTCCATATTCATTCTTGTACCAGAATAGATACCTGATACAGTAATAATAATGGTTAGTAACCAAACCGCTAGCTTGTTACCTAACACAAAATTTACTAAACCTTTCATATTACACCTTCCCTTTATTGACTAATCTTACTCATTTACCTATAATAAATGACTAAGTAGTCATATGTCAATCAATAGTGCATAGGAGTGTATGAACATGGCAAAAAAACAACTGATTATGGAAAAATCAATAGAATTATTTGCAAAACAGGGATTTGCGGCTACTTCCGTTCAACAAATCACGGATCATTGTGGCATTTCAAAAGGTGCCTTCTACTTATCCTTTAAGTCCAAGGATGAGCTGATTATGGCATTGGTTGATTATTTTATGGAACAGTTCATTGCAAAACTTGACTATGCAGTCAATCATGTGGATGATATCCTTTATCATTTTTATTATGAGATCTTTTATACCTTTAAAGAAAATTCCAGTTTTGCAACTCTATTCATTAAAGAGCAAGCGCTTTCGTTTAATGAAGAATTTATTAAGAAATTTACTTACTATGATCATTTGCTAGAAAAAACAATTGAGCACATGATTGAAAAAGTGTACGATTCATCAAAACAATCAATTAAATATGATTTAGTATTTAGTATTAAAGGATTTCTTAATGCTTATACTCATATTGTATTAAGTCATAATGAATGGATTGATTTTGATTTACATATGCTTGCAAAATCGCTGGTGGAGAAAACAGATATTCTTGCTACACATACAAAGTCACCATATTTCACTGAAAATATATATCAGTTGTTACATCAGTCTGTTACGCAAGAAAATATTGCAGGAGAGGAAATAATAAAGCTAGTAAAAGGGAAAATAGAAGAAGTTGATGATCGCTATGTGAAAGAATCTCTTCTTTTGCTTACAGAGCAGTTGGAAGAGGAAACACTAAATCCAGTTCTATTAAAAGGCTTAATTGAAAATATTCGGCATCATCGCGATTGTGTTTGGCTATCATATTTATTATTCCATTATTTTAAGATCGATACTGCTCAAGAAAGCTGATATAAAAGGTATATTTAAGGATGAGTTCTTCACAGAGACTCGTCTTTTTTTATGCAGTTTAAATCACAATTTTAAAAAAAGAATAATAATCACTTGAATAAGGTGTGAAAATACACTAAAATGATAATATAACATTATTATGGTATTTTTAAGGAAGAAAGTGGTATTTTTCTGTTGAAAGTGAAAAAAAACGCATAAAGGAGAAAAAATGAAAATATTACAAGCAATAGTTATTACGGGATGTATCGGGTTTATTGGGTTTATCTTAACGGTCCTCACATCCTTATTTACAGCAAGTACGTTTTATTTATGGCTTATACCGATAGTAACTTTATTTTTTATTATGACAGTAAATCTACCAATCTTTGAAGTATGGCAGAAAAGAACAGCAAAAAAAGCGAATCTATTTATCCTTATCATTAGTATAAGTATTGTGATTGGTCATATCCTTTTTGTGAAATATGATAGAAGTCTAGAGGTTGTCAGTAGTCAAGATGCAGATTTAACGGAATACATACCATATTCTGAAGGTACAAAAGTAGTTCAATTAAATGAAGAATCCACCTTAAAAATAGAAGGGAATCTTCCGAAGTTAGATGGCTCAACGGCTCTCTATCCAGTATATGCTGGGTTTGCTCAAGCTGTATATCCAGAAAAAGATTATTCTATAGAAGAAAGCGAAGTAGTATCTAGCCAAACAGGTGAGGCATTTGAGAGATTGTTAAATAAAGAGGCAGACATCATATTTATACCGAAGCCTTCAGAGCAACAATATAAGTTGGCAGAAAGTCATGGTGTTCAATTAAAATTAACTCCAATTGGAAGAGAAGCGTTTATCTTTTTTGTTCATGCGAAGAATCCAATAGAGACACTTAGCGTGGAACAAATACAGGATATCTATTCTGGGAAAATAACAAACTGGAAGGAAGTCGGTGGAAACCGGAAAAAAATAAGAGCCTTTCAAAGGCCAGCAGAAAGTGGAAGTCAAACAGCATTGATAAGGGTAATGGGTGGAAAGCCATTAATGGATCCGCCCACAAAAGATGTTGTAAGTGCAATGGAAGGGATTATTAATGAAACTGCAGATTATCAGAATAAGAGTGATGCCATTGGTTTTTCTTTCCGTCATTTTTCAGAAGAGATGGTTCGTAATGGCAAAATAAAAAATATTTCGGTTGAAGGAATTCCACCTACAATAGAAACAATTAAAGATGGAAGCTATCCCTTCATTAATGAATTTTATGCAATTACGCTGGAGGATAATGATTCTCCCCAAGTTGATAGATTTTTAAAATGGATGTTGTCAGAGCAGGGGCAAAGGATAGTCTCGGAAACTGGATATGTGGCAGTTGAATAGATAATAAGCTTAAGATTTTCGTTTTTTGAATGATAGGTCACTGTCTGAATTTTTCACTGACCGAGTTATCTATTCAGACAGTGAAATAGCAATAGGAGAAGGATATTCCTTGCTCTTAAAGAGATAAATTAGCCAAATGGGAATGGATATCAGCCAAAAACAGTGATAAATCAGCCAACTGAGCATAAATATCAGCCAAAACAAAGATA
>NZ_JVDT01000233.1 GCF_001076885.1 Bacillus sp. 522_BSPC | reverse complement strand
TTTGATTACGTATATATTCTTCTATTACCTTTTTGTTTCTTCCTACCGTATCTACATAATATCCTGTACACCAAAATTTTCGATTTCCATATTTATATTTCAGTTGTGCATGTCGATCAAATATCATCAAGCTACTTTTTCCTTTTAGATATCCTACAAATGCTGATACACTTAATTTTGGCGGAATACTCACTAACATATGTACGTGATCCTTACACGCTGTTGCTTCTATTATCTCCACGCCTTTCCTCTCACACAAGGTACGTAAGATTTGTCCAATATCTTTCTTTATTTTCCCGTAAATTATTTGTCTTCTATATTTTGGTGCAAATACTATGTGATACTTACAATTCCAAGTTGTGTGTGCTAAACTATTATTGTCTTTTGACATAAGGACTTCCTCCTGGCTATTTATTTTCGGTTGGCGAACCAAAAATATTTTAGCACCTTGAGGAAGTTTTTTTAATACCACGCTGTAAGCTTTTTGGAACCCTAGGCATAGCCCAGGGTTTTCTTTTCTATAAATAAGAAAAGCCCTTATTGCTAAGGGCTTCCTCTGTACTATTATATGTATTTTTACTTTTATTTCTCACACGTATATAGATAAGGGATAATACTAAATGTTGAAGTATCACTACCTCTTCTCCTTTTATCCCTAACTCATCCGCTGCTTTTCCTATTTCATTAATCATAATGGAAATATGTCCAAGCAAGTTCCCTTCCAATGTATACGAAGTGGAAATTGGTCCAGATAATTCAATTACTTTACCTAGGTCATGCAGGATAATCCCTCCATATAGTAAATCTTTATCCAAGCTTGGATAAAGGCCTGCAATTGCCTTTGCCAAATCTAGCATACTAACAACATGATAGGCTAATCCAGAAACAAACTCATGATGGTTTTTCGTCGCTGCTGGATATTGCAAAAATGCTTCCTGATGCTTCTTTACTAAATGTCTTGTAATTCTTTGAATATTAGGATTCTGCATTTCAAAAATATAGTGCGTAATTTTACTTAACATCTCATCTGTTGTTAATGGTGCAGTTTCAAGAAAATCAGCCAATCGAATGCCCTCTTCTCCTGTTGCCACCTTAATTTGGCGAATTCTTAATTGAAGCTTTCCACGATAGCTTTGAATATCCCCATTCACTTTTACAATCGTTTCCGGTCGATAGTTCTGCTCATCCATTTCCGTAGCATCCCAAAGCTTTGCTTCAATTTCCCCACTTTTATCTTGAAAAATAAGCGTCATAAACGGCTTTCCATTACTTGCGATGGCTTTTGTTGCATTCTTTATTAATAAATAGGATTCAAATTGCTCCCCAACCTCATACTGAAGTACTCCTGTTTTGTCCAACTCACTCTCTCCTTTATCTTTCTCTTTATTTAGTATAGCATGAAGACAATTCATCTTTATAAACTTGTTTCTCTTTCCTCTGCTGGTAATACATGCAAACTTTCATCAGGAAAATATTTTAGTAGATGGCGATGACAAGTAAAGAAAATAAGCTGATTCTGCTCACATTTCTTTAATAATTGAATCACTTTATCTGTTCGCTTTTCATCAAAGTTAACGAAGCTATCATCAATGATAAATGGAAAACCAAAGTTTTGATAAAATGTTTGTGCTAAAGCAATTCGAATAGATAAATATAGCTGCTCGGTCGTTCCCTGGCTTAATTCCTTCGCTTCATAAAAAAGATGGTGATGACTTTCTACTAAAAACCCAGCTCCCTCTTCCTTAGGAACGATCCGAATATATTTTCCTTCCGTTAAAAATGCGAGATTTTCTTCTGCTTTTTGCAGCATAGCAGGCAGCTGTTTTTGTTTATATTGCTCAATAGTTTTGGCCAAGAGCTGTTTTGCCACGGCAAATTTTGCCCATTCTCTCACATCTTCCTTGAATTCTGACTGAAATTGTTTAAAGGTATGTAATAAATCCGTATACGTACCTCCACTTTCAATTCTAGAAATACTAAAGTTAGTCGCTGCAACTTCTTCTACAAGTTCTTGTATGCGAGATGCTAATCGATCCAATATCCCTTTCTTTTCCTCTAACTGCAGCTCAGGATCAAGGATTTGTTGATAGACAGGAATATGATTTTTTGCTATATTAGCCATTTCTAATTGACCGTTAATAGTAGCAAGTCTTTCTTTATATTTACCTTTTTCCATTTCCATTGCAGCTTTTTCATGAAATTTCTCTTCTTCTGTTACACCGGCAATCGAAAATAGATCGTTCTTTTCTTCAAGATAGCGATTATATTCTGTTTGATATTTATCCATAGCCTCTGATAGGTCCGCTTTCTTTCTCTGCAATGCTTCTATTCGATCCCTTTTCTTTTTTTCTTCCGTTAATGCTGTTTTTAAACGGTAGCACATATTAGCGATCGTATCTTTCTCATTCTCCATAAACTGTTCAAAAAAATAGCTGATCTTGCTAATTATCTGCTCCCTTTCCTGATGAATTTCCTTAAGTTCCTGAAGATAGGAATTTCTCTCTCTATCTTTTGCTTTCCATTCTTCTATTAATAGAAATGCATCATATATTTGTTGTGTCGCTAATTCATAAGGAATTTTAAGTTCATTAGCCAATTGTCTTAACAACTTTTGATGGGAAAGAAAATTCGCCTCCCACTTTTCAAATCCCTGTAGAACTCTTTCATAGCTCTCATTTTGCTGCTCTAATTTAAATTGAAGCTGAGTGAATTTCTCTCTCCTTGTTGTATCCTCTTCTAGCTTCTGTGCCTCGTAACGAGAAACACCTTGTCCCTTTTCAAAGGTTACAAGTAGCTGAGCATGTTCTTCCTTAACAAGCGCTAATTTATGCTCCTTTTTGCGAATTTCATTTTTTGCGAGTTTTCTTCCCGAAAGGAAGACAAAAAAATAAACAACACATACGGTAAAGCAAATAATTGTTAATACCCATTGCCCAAATACCAAAGCCCCTGTTCCAACCAGCAGAAGAAATATCGATAAACCACTTGTTATTAACGTATTCTGCTTCATCCGTTTCTCTTCTAGCTTCCCTTGAGCTTCCAGTTGACTTATTTCTCTTGATAATAATTCTGCCTTCTCTTTGTTCCATCTAACCTGATGATCACTTTGTACATGCTCTTCTAATCTAGCTCTCTCCTCTTTTGGCAAGAGCTTCTGCTTATCTATCTTCACTGCTTCTTCTAAAGATTCTAAAGCTGCTTGCTCAGCCTTTAATCGCTCGTCTAGCTCTTCCTTCTGCTCCTTTAACCTCCGTTGTTTAGAAGCTGCTTGTGCGCATTGCTCTTTTAAAAAGATACTTGTATTGCTTTCCTTTAATAGAATTTCTTCTTCAATCGGTAAATGCAATTTACTTTTTAAACTATCAATTTCTTCCTCTATCTTCTTCATTTGATTTTCTACTTGAGTTTGCCGATTCTGTAACTGTTCATATACGGGGAATTTTTCCACAGCAAGTAAGATATTATGTTCAGCGCTAAGAAGTTCTTCCTGTGTAGGAATGCTTGATAGTTCTTGATCTATTTCTAAGGCTCTTGCTTCTACATTGCGAATTTCCGCTTCTATGGAGAGTAATTTTTCCTTCAGCGCTTCCCATCTAGTTAATCCATTTTGCGGGAAATGAAGCTCTTTGTAGGTAGCTAATTTTTGTTCTAATACTACCTTTTCTTGTACAATTCCTCTAATCTTAATCCATTCTTCTAATAATCGTTTTTCATGCTCTTCTTTTTTTAAATCTGCTTCTATAAGCTGTTTTTCTTTTTCTAGCTTTCTTTTCTTAGTAAGTAAGTGTTCATATTGATTATTTTCCTTCTCTGCGCTTTTTAATTGGCTATGCTTATCTCGTAATGCTTGCAGTTTTTCATTAATGGCAGGCTTCTTACCATTAGGCTTATAGCGTATATCCAATTCCTTTTGCAACTCATTTTCCACTTTCAATAAGCGGTCAGAGCCTACCGCACCAGTCGAAAACAAAAATCTTCCCAGCTCTTCTCCTCTTAATTGCTGGACATTTTGCAATCCGTGTAAATTAAAAGAAAAAATCGATTGATAAAGACCTTTATCTATTCCTGCTAATAATTCAGTTAAAAGCTCCTCTTGCCCTCTTCTCCCGTCCTCTAAAGTAACGGTCACATCCCCAGAAGATTTACCTTTGACTCTTTCGATTGTCGCAAGCCCAATTTCTGGAAAAAAGATTTCCAATTTGCCACCATATTTATGCTGAAGTTTTGGCTCATAGCGTAACTCTGTTTGCTGTTTTGTTGGGAATCCGAATAAAATACTATGAATAAAACTCATTATGGTCGATTTACCAGCCTCATTTTCTCCGTAAAACACATGAATAGGGGAGTGAATGGAAAATGTTATATTCTCTAGTTTTCCATATCCGTAAATGGTTATCTTTCTTAGTTCCATATCTGTTACCTCCCACTTTTCACAAGCATTGTAAGGAGCAAATCTTCTGCTTCTTCTGCTAGTTCTTTTTTCTCTTCGGTTGTAAGCTCTGCTAAAAATCGATGAACCTTTGGATGTTGGAATAGAGGAGCAACTGCTTCATTTAACAGTTCTGAATCTTTTGTTACAGCAAATAATTCCTCATAAAAAGCTGATTCTCTTAACAGATTCTCTTTTAGCCATACTGTATTTTCCTGTATCTTAATAGAGCTAACCCAGACAAAAGAGTCTGAATCTACCTCATCCTGCTGAAGAATTTCTAATAAATCGGAATCAAGAAAAGATTCTTCTATTCGCAATTGCTCTATCTCCAGAGTAATAATAAAAGAAGATTTTCCATCTCCTATTTCATCTATTTGTTTCCGACAAAGCATGTATAAATCATTAAATGTTTTTACAGTGCTAGCATCTATTTTCACAGTCTCCCAAATCACTTCAGATGTTGGGATAAATTCTAAACTAGCATCTCCCTCTCTTAACTCCACATAATAGCATCCTTTAATCGCTGTTTCCTTTTTATGTCGCCCTTGAATGTTACCAGGATAGACAATCGGAGGTATGCTCTCTAAAATTTCCCTTTTATGGATATGACCTAATGCCCAATAATCCATTTTTTTAGCAAGCAAATCTTTCACTTGAAAAGGAGCATAGGAACTGTGTTCAGTAGAGCCCTCTAAATTCCCATGTAAGATTCCTATATGAAAATGAGCCGGATCTCTTCGTGCGTATTCATCAATCTTTCTCTCTTTTACATGTCTGGTTTCATAACTAAAACCGTAAAGATTAACCGATAATTTATTTTTCACAAATTGTTTTACACTCACCATAGATGGAAACACATGAACATTAGGAGGTAATTCTATTTGTACCCAGCTTCCATTTAAATGGTCATGATTTCCATGGACAAGATATACCTCAATTTGCTTTTCTTCTAAACGCAGCATTTCATCTCGAAAACGTATTTGTGCTTTGATACTTCTGTCTTCCCCATCGTATATATCTCCAGCAATAATCATAAAATCTACCTTTTTGCTAATTGCTGTGTCAATAACTTTTTTAAATGCGGTAAACGTACTTTCTTTTAATTTAGTATGCAGTGTTACAGGCAAATTCTTCAACCCAACCATCGGACTGTCTAAATGTAAATCTGCACAATGTATAAAGGATATTTCCATACTCTCACGTCCTAAAGCTATTTGCTTCTATTTTACCATGCCAAAAATACGAATGCACGTTCTTATCTTCTCTTAGTCAGTGTTTTTAATAGAATACCTTCGTTTATCGTTATTAGTTAGATTACTCCACAAAAAAAAGCCCCACTATTCATGAGGCTTTTTTATGTTTATTCTTTTTTTGTAAGCTGCAGAGCTTTTTTAATATCTTTATAAGAATTTGATTTTCCATACATCAGTACTCCGCCTTTATATACTCTTGCCCCAAATATAGCAAGAATCATAATAGTAGCAACTAAAATAATGATACCTAAAATCGGCTCCCAAAAAGCCAGATTCAACATTCCTACTCTCATAAACATTAGCATTGGAGTGAAGAATGGGATATAAGATGTGATGGTTACAAACGTATTGTCTGGTGCACTTAGCCCGAACATAGCAATCATAAATCCTGCAACAATTAATAATGTCATTGGTGTAATCATTTGCTGAACATCTTCAATTCTGCTTACAAGTGATCCAAGCAATGCAGCAAGTGTAGCATATAGGAAATAGCCTAAAATAAAGAAGATAGCAGCATAAATAATCGTGCTTACAGGTACTTCGCTAAATCCTAAGAATCCTTCCATTGACCCCATGCTATCATTGCTTGTTAAAGAAAAATAACCAACAATCATTAATAACGCAAGTTGAGTCAAGCTTAATAAACCAACTCCTAGTATTTTAGCAAACATATGTTTAATCGGAGATACACTTGAAATTAAAATCTCCATCACACGCGATGATTTTTCCGTCGCTACTTCTGTTGCAATCATTCCAGAATATAAAACAACAGCAAAATATATTAAGAATAAAAGAATGTAAACTAATCCTCTCGCTTGACTTAATTCTTCCTCTGTCTTTGCATCTTTTACAAGAGCAATTTTCTCAAAGGAAACAGGCTCATTCAATTTAACGAGCTGCTCATTTGTTAAATTAAGCTGATTAGCTGCTAATTGATTTTTAACTAGTTGAATACTATTTAATAAATTATCAGAAAGAGACGATTCCGCAATATCCATCGTATAATAGGTGGCTACTGGTAATTTGCTCGAATCAACATCTACAATCAGCAAACCACTATAGTTGCCTTCTTCTACTTCTTTTTTAGCTGATTCTTCACTATCTTCAAATGAAATAAGTTTGACATCCTCATTCATCGTCTGTATTGCCTCTTGAATGACTGGTAATAGTGAGGAACTCTGGTCGATAACTGCCACTTCTGTTTTTTCGTCTTCTCCAGAAAATGTCTCAATAATGGTAGTAAGATTTGTAAGTGCAATAACCAATATTAAAGTGATAGCTGTTGTGATGAGAAAGGATTTTGTTTTAAACTTGCTTAGAAAGGTGTGAAAAAGGATAATCCAAAAACTATTCAAGAGAAGCACCTACCTTTTCGATAAAAATATCGTTTAAAGAAGGCTCTTCTAAGGCAAATTTGCGGATAAAGCCTTTTCCAACAATATCCTTTAAAATTCTCTCTGCAATTTCCTCTCCCTCAATCTGAAGAGAAACTCCCTCTGCTTTCTCCTTTAATTTTAATACGCCTGGATATCGGATTAAATGCGTTAAATCAAAATCAGCATGGATGGTTACATTTTTCTTCCCAAAGCTTCTTTTAATTTCTTTAAGCGCGCCATGAACAACAGGTTTTCCTTTATGCATGATGCACAAATGCTGACATAATTCCTCCACATGCTCCATTCGGTGACTGGAAAAAACAATACTCGTTCCATTATTTTTTAAATCAACGACAGCACTTTTTAATTGCTCAACATTTACTGGGTCTAAACCGCTGAACGGCTCATCGAGAATTAATAGTTTCGGCTTATGTAAAACAGCACTGATAAATTGGATTTTTTGCTGATTTCCTTTGGAAAGCTCCTCCACTTTTTTATCTATATATTCAGGAACTTTAAAACGGTCAAGCCAATATTCCAATTCCCTTAAAGCAGCCTTTTTTTCCATCCCTCTTAGTCTAGCTAAATAGACAAGCTGGTCACGTACTTTTAATTTTGGATATAACCCTCTTTCTTCTGGAAGATATCCAATATAAGGACTTGTGGAATAATTAATCGGTTTATCATCCCATGTTATTTGCCCATCTGTACTTTCCAAAATACCTAGGATCATGCGAAAAGTCGTTGTCTTACCCGCCCCATTTCCTCCTAAAAAGCCGAACATTTCATTTTCAGGAATGGAAATGGATAAATCATCCACTGCAGTGAACGAACCAAATTTTTTTGTCACGTTTTTTAACTCTAAAGACACAGAATCCCCTCCTCACTCCTCTATACGGTTTAAGATTGTAAAAGGTTTCATTGTATACGGATGTTACTACTATTTTTGATAACTCACCATATATATTTTCATCCTCTACGTTTGGATTTATTCTTTTCCCATATAAAGTAGTTAACTAAGAGCCTTTCTCCTTCACCCCATGTGGAAAATTCGCCAGAAGCTATGTCGTCAAGCAAGAAACTAACTCTATAAAAAAAGCTGCTGATAAGCTCTATTGAGTCTATCAGCAGCTTTTTTCCTATTAATGTGGTAAAAATACTAATTGATAAAGGAATAACACAGCAAACACATATACTAATGGATGTACCGTTTTGCCCTTCCCTTTTACTAGTTTTAATAATGGATAGGAGATAAAGCCAAGTGCTATTCCGGTTGCAATGCTTGATGTAAGTGGCATGCTTAAAATAACCAAAAATGCTGGAAAAGCTTCATCAAATTCATTCCATTTTATATCACTTATCGATCCCATCATTAAGCTTCCTACAATAATCAATGCAGGTGCAGTTATAGCAGATAATCCAGATATACTACCTACTAACGGTGCAAAAAAGGCAGATAAAATAAATAATACGGATACAGTGACCCCTGTTAACCCAGTACGTCCACCTGCAGCCACACCTGAAGTAGATTCAATAAATGCTGTTGTTGGGCTTGTTCCAAACATCGCCCCAACAGATGTTCCAAGTGAATCAGCAAGTAGGGCTTGTCTTGCTTTAGGCAATTTATTGTTTTTCATGAGTCCTGCTTGTTCTGCTACACCAACCATTGTTCCCGTAGTATCAAAAATCGTTACCAATAAGAAAGAAAAAACGACGGCATATAGCCCATGTTGAATAACATCGCCAAACGCAGTAAATGGATTACTGATAATAAGCCCTTCTGGCAAATGTGGTGTTGCCATAATCCCATTGTCAAAAGATAAGAATCCAGTGAAATAAGCGATAATGCTTGTTGCAATCATCCCTATGAATAAAGCTCCTTTTACATTCAAGCTAAACAGAATGATGGTGATAGCCAAACCGACCAATGCCAGAATAACGGTAGTCGACTTAAAATCTCCTAAGCCAACAAGATTTTCTGCATTGTCCACAATAATTCCTGTTTGTCTTAATCCAATAAAAGCAATAAACAACCCAATCCCCGCTGTAATGCCATGCTTTAAATTATCTGGTATTGCTAGTATCAGTTTTTCTCTAAAGGATGTTAAAGACAGAATTAGAAAGATAATACCTGCAACAAACACTGCTGATAGAGCAACTGTATAATCAACATTATTATTTCCGACCACCGAAAAGGCAAAATAGGCATTTAACCCCATCCCAGGTGCGATTGCAATTGGATAATTGGCGAAAAGAGCCATCCATAATGTTCCTAAAACTGCTGCAATAATCGTCGCAAGAAACACTTGATCGAACGGAATTCCTGCTTTTGATAGAATATCTGGATTGACAACTACTATATAAACCATTGTTAAAAAAGTAGTGAATCCAGCCATTAACTCCGTTTTCACGGTAGTATTATTTTGCTTTAAGTTAAACATAAAAGACCTCCAAAAAACGAACATTTAAAAACAACATTTTCTATGTTATTCGTTTTTAACACAAAAAGCAACTATTTTTCTTGATAAAAAAATGTCTATTTAGTGAAAAGCATTTATTAGTTTGACACTAGCTATTCTTTTCCATACGAAAAATAAAGGCGGGAACATAGAAAAAAATCTACCAGAACGAAAAATGGTTCTAATAGATTTTATTTTATTCCGCGTCCAAGACAAACAACGCAGATATTTTGACTCAGAAAAATTTATTAATCCTTATTTTGAAGCTTCTAATGAAAAATGTTCGTTTAACAATGCTATTTTTTTATCTGTATATTCCTCGAAGCTTTCATTATATGTTTTTGGATGCTTTGGATTAGAAAATTGTGTAATCTTCCCAGTAACAGGGTGGATAAATTTACTGGACGCTCCACAACCTACACCAATTACCGTCTGCAATTCTTCCATCATCATAATATTATAGATACTTTCTTGGTTTTTCTTTGAATAGCCGACATTCTCTAAATTCCCCAGAATATTTTTTTGACGGTATAAATAGTATGGTACATAATCATATTCCTCTGTCCATTCTTCTGCCATCTTCATCATTTGCTGAATTTCTTCTCTATCTGCTACCTTATATCTTGATTTATTTCGAGTCATTTCAGATGCACGTTTAAAAGATAAGGTATGAACAGTCAATGATTCAGGCATTAACTCTTCCGTCTTATCAAGAGAATACTTAAACTCCTCTATTCCTTCACCAGGAAGACCAATTATTAAATCCATATTAATATTATTCATTCCGTGCTTACGCGCTAAATGATACTTTTCAATTGTTTCTTCCACTGTATGATGTCTGCCAATTGCTTTTAAAGTTTGTTGTGTATACGATTGTGGATTAATACTAATGCGATCAATATTATATTTTTTTAGAACTTCCAGCTTTTCTGGGGTAATCGTATCGGGTCTTCCCGCTTCGACCGTTATTTCACGAATGTTTTCGACATTCGGAAAAGAAGCATGCATGCGCTCATAAAGCATGTCCATTTCTTCTGCCGAGATACTTGTTGGTGTACCGCCACCATAATAAACGGTTGTAATATTAATATTTTTCTCTTTCAGCCACTCGCCGATTTTTTCCATTTCATAATGAAGCCCACCTAAAAAGGAAGAAACAGAACCTTGACGTCCATTAATCGCGTATGCAGGGAATGTGCAATAAGCACATTTTGTCGGACAAAACGGAATGCCAATATAGATGCTTACTTCTTTTTTTAAATCATATAAATCAGGGATCACCGCTAGTTGCCGATCGATAATTTTCTGCATTAAATGGATTTTTTCTTCTGACATTAAATATTCCTCGCGAAGAGCCTGATGTGCCTCCTCTGTGGGAGTTTGGGTTTGCATATGTCGATGAAGGAGCTTCGTCGGACGAATCCCTGTTAATATTCCCCATTTTTGCACCATACCTGTGTATTCTTGCAACATTAATAAGTAGCTTTTTGAAATAGCTTTTTTCATTTGCTTAAATATTTCTTTATCAGTTAAATGGCTAAGATCTGCATTGCTTTCAAATGTAGTTCCTTCTTCTAGTTCATCTAGCTTCCCTTTTACAAAAAACACATTTCCAATGCTTTCTGTTTCAAATCGAACATGAAGGTCTGCCTTTTCTTCTGCTCTATAAAGCACTTTTGTATCTTCAAAAAATAGATTAGCTATATGCTCTAATGGCCTTATATAACGTTCATCTGTTAATCCTTGTATATATATAACTTTCATAATCATTCAACTCACCTTTATTCAAAAATAATGCTTCCTTATCCGATTATACTTTAGTCTACAAAAAGTAACTAGAAAGGTCAAAAAACTTTGTAAAGAAAAGCTAAAAGAGGAGAAGCCCTATAATGACTTCTCCTTTAGTAAAAATATAAATAATGGCTATTTAATAATATTCATTTTTCGTAAAAATTCAATTGGCTGCTGTTTACGGAAATGCTCTTTTACCATATAGGCAACGCCATCTTGGTTATTCGATCTCGTTACCCAATCTGCAGCAATTTTCACCTGATTTGATGCATTTCCCATTGCTACGCCAAGACCAACTGTTTCAATTAGTTCTAAATCATCCAACCCATCACCTATAGCAACCATTTCACTACTCTTAATTCCGAGTTTCTCCCCCAAATATAACAAGCCATTAAGCTTAGACACGCCAGCTGGCAAAATATCTAAGCGCAACTCATTATGCTGAACAACATAAATATCATCAAACATTTTTTCAAGCACTTCTTTTGCATCCTGACAATCTTTTTTCTCTTCAAAATATACTTCCATTTTAGGTGGGCTTACTGGTTCTTCTAATAAAACATCACTTAAAACATCGACGAATTGGTGGGAATAAAAAACAGGATCACCGGAAGATAAGACTGTCTTTGCAAGCATATTATGATGGAGCTTTGATTTATTAGCTAGTGAGAACTTTTCATGTACTAAGCGAATTTGGCAGATAAATCCTTCTAAAAATCGAACAATATCTGCTGTTAAATCTTCTGCTATTCGTTTCACAAAAATGGTATCGTCATCATGATTGGAAACTAATGCTCCTTCATGTGCAACGATATAACTATCCAATTTTAACGCTTTAGCTACCTTTTTTGCAGATGGCAAGCTCCTAGCAGTTACAAGCGTTACATAAATTCCTTTTTGCTGAACATATTCAACTGCTTCCTTCGTCGATTTTGTTAAACGCCCATTTGATTGAAGGAGAGTACCATCGATATTTAAAGCTAATAAGCGATAAATCATAAAATCCCCCATTTCTTCGATGTAGATGTATTGTCTTTATATATCATTTATGTGAGAAACAAGCATATTAGAACTTTTGACAGAAGATTAACAGAAGATATAGCGATTTATTGTGGTTATTTCTAAAAGGTTAGTAGCTATGAAAATTAATTTAAAATCGAGAGTGGAATGGAGCGGAAGAAAGTTGACTCCTGCGGGAAATAGAGGAAAGGCTGAGACCCCGCAGGCAAAGCCGAGGAGGCTCAGGTTCCTCCCCGCGGAAAGCAACTTTCTGGAGCGAAATGGAACGAACCTGTTTTTAACGATAACTGCATAAAAACAACATTTTATTTCCTATGGAAAAAATTACTTTTTGCTTTTTTGCATAAAAAACGTGATTTTTTTTAAAATAATAAACGTAACACAAATTAAATCACTCAAGGAGGAAACATTCATCATGGCAAATAACAATTCATCAAATCAATTATTAGTTCCAGGAGTATCTCAAGCATTGGATCAAATGAAATATGAAATTGCATCAGAGTTTGGAGTAAACCTTGGTGCTGAAACTACTTCTCGTGCTAACGGTTCAGTAGGTGGCGAAATCACTAAAAGATTAGTACAAATGGCTGAGCAACAACTTGGCGGAAGCAAGTTTTAATTAAAAAATATTTTAATTAAATAGATATGACTTTAGGAGGATGGCATTTCGCCATCCTCCTATTATTTTATCCACTTTCCCTATGATTTTTAGTACTTGGCATTCAATCTCTATGCTTTTCTCCATAAAAAAACCCCTACATAAGCAGAGGATTTTCGTTTGTCTTATTATTGTTGTTGTGCTGGTCCATATAACTCTTCTAATGGTTTCATGATAATTTGATTTAATTCACCAATTAACACACTCATGCGTTGTTCTGCAGCCATTAGCTTTGAAATACTTTCATGTTGTTGAACAAGTGCCACTGTTTTTTGTGCTTGTTCTACTTCTTCTTGAGTAATTTCTTGACCTGCCATTTGCTTTTGCTGAAGCTGTAGTTGAATATTACGGAAATTATCAAACATTGCTTTTGCGGAAGGATCTCCATTTACCGTATCATACATTGTTTTCAATTCTGTATATTCATCACTTTGACGAATCGCTTTCTCTAATTCATTTGCAGGGTCATGTACATTTACTGCCATTAAAACAACTCCTTTATTTAACAATTGTCTCCACTATAACAAACTATGCATCATAATACCAGAAATACCTTTATTTCAGAAATATAGGAAAAGTATCTATGCCTGTATCAGCTTTGAGCTTGAGCCAGTGAAATCTTTTTTCAAAGTTATCACAACTTAGCTATATTTTCATACGATATATCAGCACCAAAATAGGCGAATGTCAGTATCGCTCTTCCTAAATTGAAAAAACAAATGGGGAATCTGAATGACACTTAAATTTTTGCAACTATTTAAAAAAGACGATTTTCAAGAAGCTTTAGATGGATTATCTATAGCTATCAGTCCCTCTTTGCTAAAATTTTTAAACATAAATTTGAATGAGCCTGTGTATGTATGTCTAGCTAAAAGGAATGTTCAAGTTGCAGTTCAAACACATTCTCTTGAAAAGCAAGATATTGTGTTTAGTACTGATTTAGAAAAGAGTTTACTACTTCCAAAGGAAATCGATACTTTTCTCATCCCATATTTTAACAAAAATCAATTAATCCATTTAGGCCCAGTGATTGGCATATTAACAGAAATTAACGATGATAAGAAAGAAATCATATTTCCTAGCATTCAACATTTATGCAAGGAATTAACAGAAGAATTAACTCAAATAGGTGGATTCTTTTATCTTTTTGGACTACAAAATGTTCAAGAGGATAAAATGAACGGATATTTTTTTCATCATAACACTTGGAATAGGCTGGACTTCCCTTATCCTCATGTTATTTATAACCGGCTTCACTCTCGAAAAGCAGATTCTAGCACCGCCTTTTTAAAGCTTAAAAAATTACTTGAGGAAAAAGATATTCCTATTTTCAATAGCAGATTTTTTTCAAAAGATGAAACCTATCAACTTCTAAACAAAAGTGCAACAATGCATGAACATTTACCTGTAACAAAGGAACTCACCTATCAAAATTTTATCTCCATGCTAACATTCCCACTTCTTTATGTTAAACCAGTTCATGGTAGCCAAGGTAGAAATATCATTCATATTGAACACTTAAACAATGGATTTTCTGCAACTATTTCTTCTGGAAAAAGAAAAGGGATAACTAAACTATTTTCAGATGAAGAAAAGCTATGGAAATGGCTAGAAGGTTATGCCAAGCGAAGAAGCTATATATGTCAGCAAGGAATTGATTTTTTCAAATCAAATGGGCGCTCTCTTGACTTCCGTATTCTTTGTCATAAAAATTACCAAGGCAACTGGAGCATTACCTCCATTGTTGCAAGAATTGCTCAAAAAAATGCGATCGTTGCAAATTTGGCCCAAGGTGCAGAAATGAAGCCAGCAAAAGTCGTGTTACATGAATTACTGACTACAGAAAAAGCAGTACAGAAAATAGAAGAGTTAAAAGCATTAGCTTTAGAGATAGCAGCTATCCTTAGTGAAAATACAGATGGATACTTAGGAGAATTAGGTATCGATATTGGTATGGATAAACAAGGTCATCTGTGGGTTATCGAAGTAAATTCCAAACCTTCTAAGAAATTAGAAGAACATATTGAAAAAACAAGGCCATCTACGAAAGCTTTGCTTGAATATTTTATTGCACTTTCCTTTTCCCCTTGTTTAAAGGAGATATCAGAAGATGAATAAATTTGGAATTATGTCATTATCCTTAGAGCATGAAAACAAATACATTCACGAAATAGCAAAATATGGACGCGATTATCATTTAACGATCTATCATTTTGTCCCATCCACCTATCATCCCTTTACACATACTGTAAAAGGAAAAGAATATATGCCAGACTCAGATACTTGGATAGAATCAGAATTCCCAGTTCCTACTATTCTATATGATCGTTGTTTTTATCATGATGATTCTCATTCTATCCAATGCAAAAATATTATTCAATGGCTAAAAAAACAGCCTAATATCACCTTTATCGGCAATGGATTACCAAATAAATGGCAACTATATCAAGTATTGCGCGAATCAAAGCTTGCAGCATATCTTCCAGAAACATTTCTCTTACAAGCAGCAAATCAAGTTAATTTTCAGAGCTTAAATCCAATAATCATAAAACCGATAAACGGCTCCCAAGGAAATGGACTATTTTTTATCAAGAAACAAAAAGAAGGTATATTGGTAAAAACGGATAAAAAAGATAAAACCGTAGAAAAGTTATTTTCTGATCGGATAACTTTTAATAAATGGCTTAATCAGCTTTTAAAAAGAAATGCTTATTTAATGCAAGCATATCTTCCACTGTCAAACAAAGACGAACAACCATTTGATATTCGTGCTCTTATGCAAAAAAACGTGAAGGAAGAATGGGAAGTCGTTGAGAAAGGAGTCCGTATTGGGGAAAAAGGGAGAATCATCTCAAATTTAAGTGCTGGTGCATCGATTGTTGCCTTTGATGATTGGTTTTTGTCCATTCACATTAAATTAAAAAGCTTTCTTAAACAGGAAATAGAGGAAATATTTTCACTCCTTCCTTCCATATTAGAAAGTTCTTTCTCTCCATTATTTGAAATCGGCGTAGATATTGGTATTACCCCAAATGGCTCCTTATGGATTCTTGATGTAAATTCAAAGCCAGGCAGAAAAGTAATCACGACAGCCTATCCTCATCTAAGCGAGAAACTTTATAAAGCTCCTGTCCTTTATGCTGCTAAATTAGCTGATGATAAAAGGAGGAATATGGATGAAAAAGCTATATCCTATCGAAATAATAACTGATAGCGAAAATACAGTCTACTTACCAACTGACTTTGATATAAACACAGATTTAAAAATACTTGCTTTTGGCACTGCAAGTAAGGAAGCAACGATCAAAAAACAGAATAAATCAAGAAATACGGTAGGAATTAGTTCCAATCTATTTAATGACTTGCATTTCCCATCGTCCACTTCTAATATTCATTTATTTGTGGTTAATGAGACGTTATACGCAGGTCCACTACTAGGAATATTCACATCCGGATTTTCAACTATAAAAGTGCGTCCAATCGGAGATCGTTCCATTTTATTTTCAAAGCTTCTTTCTGTGCAAAAAACAGTTGGTGTCATAGCCTTCCTATTTGGGGAGCAACATGTTAATTGGGATAATGGTACCATTAATGGACTATTTTATGAGGATGGCTGGAAATCAGTAGAGGTTCCTTTCCCAAATGTTATTTATGACCGCATACCTAATCGCAGAATTGAAAACCTAAACAAAATTCAAGCCGTTAAAAACAGATTGCAACAGGAATATTCGATTCCTTGGTATAATCCAGGCTTCTTTAATAAATTGGATATTTATGAAAGATTACTGCAAGATGATAATATTTCCGATTATTTGCCAGAGACCCATGCACTCACTAATTTTTCTGTTATCGAAAGAATGCTCTCAAACTTTGGCAATGTATATATTAAACCAAAAAACGGGAGTCTTGGAAAAGGGATTTACCAGCTATTGTATGATAAAAAAGATGGCTATTACTACACCCGCTTTAAAGATATAGACCAAGGTAATCGGCTTATGAAATTTGACCATTTAGAAGCATTAATGAATCATTTATTCGATAAGCAAAACTTATCTCATTACATCGTTCAACAAGGCATTCACTTAATTCGCTCGGAAAAAAAGTCAGTCGATTTTCGGATTCATACAAATAAAAATAAAGATGGACAATGGGAAATGACTGCAATTGCAGCAAAAATTGCTGGTGCAGGAAGTGTAACTACACATCTTAATAATGGAGGAATAGTTAAAGCAATGGATGAATTAGCGGATACAGATTTAAAAAGCGAAGAAATGATAAATAAACTTACTAAAGCATCCTTGCAAATCAGTAAAGCTCTAGAAAAGCAGATGGAAGGATATATTGGCGAAATCGGATTCGATTTAGGATTGGATCGCAAAGGGCGTGTCTGGTTATTTGAGGCGAACGCTAAACCTGGAAGAAGCATCTTTAAACATCCCTCTCTAAAAAAATTCGATCTGGAAACACGCCGAAAATCCCTAGAGTACGCAGTCTTTCTAATGGAACAAAGCATCCTTAGTCTTGAGGATATTTATCAATGAATATTTATTATGATTCCGAAAAAGAATGTTGGTATACAGATTCAACAAAAAATTACTTTTTTGGATCATCTAAAATGCGATTATCTTTCGCGAAGCCTCCTTCCAATCATGTAGCTTTTCCGATTGTCGAATACCAGAATAAGGTTGGCCCATTAATTGGCATTATGATTGCAAAAAATAAGCAGGACAAATTAATAGGGAATGGTGCGCTTTTTAAGGGGATTCAGAAACAGCTGCAGCTTTCAGGCGGGATTGTCGTCATCTTTCCGCCTGAAAATTTACAAAGAGATGAGCTGACAGGCTATATTTTTTGTTCCATTCAAAATAAGTGGATTAAAGCAATTACACCATTGCCAGACATAGTTTATAACCGAGTGCCATTTCGAAACACAGAAAAGCAAGAGGTCTTCCAAAATGCCGTATCTTTTCTAAAAAAAAATGGAATCCCTTTTTTTAATCCATCCTTTATAAATAAATGGGAACTTTATGAGCTATTTAGCGAGCACCCTTTGTTAAATAGGCACATACCGAAAACATCACTATTAGAGAGAAAAGAGGATTTTGTTGCTTTTTTTCATGCATATAAAAAGATCTATTTAAAACCAATTGAGGGATCTAAGGGGAATCATATTTATCGCATAAGACTAGAAAAAGAGCATTCCATCCAAGTAAGTACAACGAAGGAAACAGCTTTTTTTTCTTCGATAGATGAAGTTTGGAATCAGTATTATCAAGAATGGTCCCAAAAGAAATTTCTTATCCAAGAAGGTATTGACGGAGCATTATATAAAGGAAGCCGCTATGATTTCCGCCTGTTAGTCATGTTTGAAGAAAATCGCTATGTTCTATCAGGAGTTGGCGTAAGACAGGCAAATCAACAAGATGTAACAACTCATATTCCATCAGGCGGAAAACTACTGGCCTATCGTGAAGTAGCGCAAAAGGAACATGATCTATTTTTCGAAAAACTAGTCAACCATTGTGGAGAGGTTTTAACAAAAAAATATGGTTTCATAGGTGAATTCTCGATTGATGCTTGTGTAGATAAAGAAGGCAATTATTATCTTTTTGAAATCAATGCAAAACCAATGTTATTTGATGAAGTAGAGATTGAGGAAAAAAGATGCAAGCAACTAGTAAAGCTCTTTTATACATTGACTAATTTTCCCTCCAAGAATAAAACTAATTAAAATACTCATCCTAATGGTAGGAGGGATTTTCATGAAAAGAGCAAAAAAAGATCTTGAATTTGAAGGCAAGGACGAAGCCTATTTAGATATTGACCGTATGATTAATGAAGGATTAGCTGGCGGTACGGTTTTCAATAGAGAAGAAAATGCTAATATCGAAGAAGCAAGAGAGCTGACTAAAGAAGAACCACCTCATATAAGCAAATAAACCCATTCAGCATCCCCTTAATTAGTGATTTTATATGAAAGGGGATGCTTTTTTAGCTTTATCTCGGTTAATGTTAGTTTTTATCAGCCAAACTTCGGTTTTTTCAGCCAATACTGAATTTATTTCAGCCAAACTCTCCCTCCACAAACGCCCCCACTTGCCCCATTTCTATAAAAAGTTATAAAATAAAATTATGATAATGTTTTTACTATTTCGGAGGTAACATTAATTGAAGCATAAAATATTAGCTTATTATAAACATAGCTTGGAGCAATCAACGCCTCCAGCCCCGTCTCAGCTTTCTGATTATCATTGGTTCAAGACTAATTTTCAAGATGATTGGATTGGCATTCTAAAGCAGGAGATCGATGAATCTCAGCTAGAATTATTAAAAGCATGCTATGATTTTTTCGAACCTGATGAAACATTAAAGAAAGAAGAGTATACCTGGAATCAATATCTTTATTTCAATGGAGAAAAGCCTGCTTTTAAAAATGTTGAAACCATACGTTTCATCCAGTTTCAAATTAAAGGAAATTCTGTTTCTCTTGAAAAAAAATTGATTGAGTCTGCCTTTGAAGGATTTATAGATACAAATAGTCTTATTATATGGAATGGCTTAAGTGAAGGTGTGGTCATTGAGCAAAATGCACAATATTTAGAAGAGGAAGATTTACTTGCTCTTGCGCAAGCTTTACAATCCGATTTCTTTTTTTCCATTTGTTTTTATTTAGGAAAAGAAATGAAGCTAAGTAGTCCAATCCCCACAATATTTGGACAAGAAAGAAACTTATTTTCAAAAGGCTTGGCATTTATGCCAAAATCAAATGTACTCAGTATGGAAACGATTCTCCCAAACCTATTAATCAGCCGACTAAGAGAAGACGAACTTCATTTATTTAAAGAATGGTTCTCGATATTTGATGAAGATAAAGAACTTCTGCTGACCATTAAAACATTCATAGAAAACAATGGACACAGCACCAATACAGCCAAACAATTATTTATCCACCGCAATACATTACAATACCGCCTTGATAAATTTACTGAAAAAACAGGATTTGACTTAAAAAATTATCATAGTTACATAACAACCTATCTTGCTTGCTTATATTATACAAGTGGAAGATAGCACTTTTCCAAAGCCATTATTGGCTTTTTTCTTTTGCATCCCCTCTTATTCTCCACCCAAATAAACATTGCCTATAGATTATTTGCTATAAAAACGAGCGAATTCACCTGATTATACAAGTTCTTAGGCATTTTGCTCAAAATTATGTAAGCGTTTTTCATGCAATTCGCCAATTTGAAAACGGTATCAAAAGTGTTAAAGTATAACTATAAAACAGTAGGGGGAGAACAAAATGGCAGAACTAGTGTTAAAGAATATTTATAAAATTTATGATGAAAAAGTAGAAGCGGTTAAAGATTTTAATTTACACATTCAGGATAAAGAATTTGTCGTATTTGTTGGTCCTTCTGGTTGCGGTAAATCAACAACTCTTCGTATGATTGCAGGTCTTGAAGATATTTCAAAAGGTGATTTCTTTATTGATGAATTACGTGTTAACGATGTTGCTCCAAAAGATCGCGACATTGCGATGGTTTTCCAAAACTATGCACTATATCCACATATGACTGTATATGATAATATGGCATTCGGATTAAAACTTCGTAAATTCCCTAAAGCGGAAATTGAAGAAAGAGTAAATAACGCTGCAAAAATTCTAGGATTAGAAGAATACTTAAAAAGAAAACCAAAAGCATTATCCGGTGGACAACGTCAAAGGGTTGCACTAGGCCGCGCCATTGTTCGTGATGCAAAAGTATTCTTAATGGATGAGCCATTATCAAACTTAGATGCTAAATTACGTGTACAAATGCGTGCTGAAATTTCAAAGCTTCACCAAAGACTACAAACGACTACTATTTATGTAACGCATGACCAAACAGAAGCGATGACAATGGCAACAAGACTTGTTGTTATGAAAGATGGAGTTATCCAACAGGTTGGTGCTCCAAAAGAAGTATACGAAAAACCGGAAAATGTTTTTGTTGGCGGATTTATTGGTTCACCAGCAATGAACTTCTTTGAAGGAAAAGTAGTCGACAATAAAATGGTAATTGGCGATAGTTCTTTCATCATTCCAGAAGGAAAATTAAAAACATTGCGCGAACAAAATTATGTTGGTAAAGAAGTTATCTTCGGTGTTCGTCCAGAAGATATCCATGATGAATTAGTATTTATAAGCAGTTCAGAAAATACAAGCTTTGACGCAAAAGTAGATGTATTTGAATTAACAGGTGCAGAGAGCCTTGTGTACTCTACTCTATCTGGAAAAGAATTTGTTGCTCGCTTAGATTCAAGAGCCGACCTTCAAGCTGGTCAATCAGTTAAATTAGCGTTTGATATGAATAAAGGTCACTTCTTCGATAAAGAAACAGAACTTCGTATTCGTTAATTGCATACTAAACAAAAGGCTTACCTTGCTATATATGCTCGGTAAGCTTTTTTACTATTAGATACAATGGTCTCCAAATCATTTTTATTCCTTTATTAATAAAATTTCTTCCTGCCCACAATGAGGACACTGTATAAAATGAGGACATAAATGTGCAGATAAATCTTGATAGCCATCTTCTAACTTCATCTGATCAATTGGCATATATGCACTATAGTCATCATAATAGTCCATCACTCTCCCCCTGTCTTCCACTTGATATCCACAGTTCGTACAAGGCTTTTCTAAGCTTTCCATCCCATTACAAATCGGACATATTGAGCCCACTTTATATTCACCTTCCTTTTTTCCACAATCCGGAGACATTAAGTAGTGCCTTAAAGAGAAAATGCACTTTATTCTGCCTTTAGTTTCTGTATTGAAATAGAAACTATCCAACTGTTGTAAAAGGAATTAATTTCCTCCATTTTTTGTTGAATAAGAACAAGAAATCCATCCATAATAATAGTACAAGCAACAACCAAGGCAACAACTAACCAGCAAAATGCCATATCTATTAATGGGTTACACCTAGTGGTAGTAAGAATTCTCTTACAACTGGTGCAATTCCAGTTAACCCAACCAAAAAAACAACTAGAAGGAGCTGGAACACAATGGCAAACAACAATTCTTCAAATCAACTATTAGTACCAGGAGTATCTCAAGCTCTAGACCAAATGAAATACGAAATTGCATCTGAATTCGGTGTAAACCTAGGTGCAGAAACTACTTCTCGCGCTAACGGATCTGTTGGTGGAGAAATTACAAAACGCTTAGTACAAATGGCTGAAAAGCAACTAGGTGGATTTCAAGGCTAATAACAATTTAATATAATGGCTAAAGCCCTCCTACATTTAGGAGGGCTTGCTTATGAAGAGAAATTATCCATTATCCTGCTAAACTCTCCCCTTGCTGCAACTGATACATATGATAATATTTTCCTTTTAATCCCATCAATTCATCATGATTGCCTTTTTCGATGATTTCTCCATGATCAAGTACGATAATTTGATCAGCATTCCGAATCGTTGATAGTCGATGGGCAATGATAAAGGTCGTTCTGCCTTCCTTTAGTACTTCCATCGCATGTTGAATGATTTGTTCTGTTTCCGTATCAATACTGCTTGTTGCTTCATCTAAAATAAGAATCGCTGGATCAAAAGCAAGCGCTCTGGCAAAGGAAATTAGCTGTCTTTGCCCACTAGAAAGCGTACTTCCCTTTTCAATTACTGGCTCATCGTATCCCTTTTCTAAATGCTTTAATACCCTATCTGCACCTACATCCTTTAATGCTTTCTCCACGGTTGCCCTTGATATGGATGGGTCATTTAACGTTACATTTGAGGCGATTGTTCCAGTAAAGAGGAACGGATCTTGAAGAACAATTCCCATATATTTACGAAGATCTTGCTTGGAAATAGACATGATATCTTTTCCATCTATCGTAATCTTCCCTGATTGAATATCATAGAACCGGAATAATAGATTCATAATAGAGCTTTTTCCAGATCCAGTATGACCTACTAATGCGACTGTTTCTCCTTGCTTTGCTTCAAAAGAGATATTTTTCAATACATAATCATTATCTTTATAGGCAAAGTTTACTTGATCAAACGTTACATTCCCTTTATAGCGTCCTAGTGTAACATCCTTCACATCAATTCCATCTTCATCTAATAATTCAAATACTCGTTCCCCTGCAACAAGAGCTTGCTCTAAATTAGCCAATTGATTGACAATCCCTTGTACCGGCTGAAAAAGACGATTAATATAATCAACAAATGCATAGAGCATCCCAAGAGAAAGAGCCGTTGTTGCTGTTAAAGATTGACCTGCAATATACCAAATAAACACGACAAATACTATGTTTCTTAATACATTCACCAAATTATGGGAGGTAAGACTATTTAAATGGAGCATCTTATTTTGAAAGCGAAAATGCTCCTTATTTAAATCCTCAAATTCTTCCCTTGTTTGCTTTTCTTTGCCAAAGGCTTGAATGATATGCATTCCTTGAATAGATTCGTTCACCATTCCATTAATATCACTAATTTTTGCACGAATCACATGATTATATCTAGACGCAAATTTGCGGTAGCCAATCATCCATATATATAAAATGGGAAGAAGAATTAAACATATCGCTGCAAGAGGCGGATTCAAAATAAACAGGGCAATATAAATTCCGATAATGTTAATTCCACTTGAAAAGAAATTCGAGAGTACTGTTACATATAGCTCCCTAATTGCCTCTGTGTCATTTGTTACTCTGGCAACTACTTTACCAGCAGGAAGATTATCAAAATATTTGATCGGCAACCGCTGAATTTGCGCAAATACGTCTTCCCGCATTTTTTGAATAATTCGGTTTGCTGACTTTTGTAATAAGTAATGCTGGCCGTATTGGAATATGGCAGAAATAATAACTAATCCAAAATAAAAAGATAAAAGCTTTAAAATAGGCATAATTTCTGGCTTATAAAAATCAAATACTTCCGTTCGAGTTAAAGCAGTAGCGGGATAGGTTGCCATTTCTCCCTCTCTGCTGATTGTCAGTGTGCCATTCGCAAATTGTCGACTTCCATCAAAGGAAATAGTGCCATCTACAAAAAGAAATTGTCTTCCAACCTGAAGAATTCTAGCTTCTGCAAGCATTTCTTCATCTAAATCAAGGTATTCAGCTTTTTTGTAAAAATTCCCGTTATATTCTACTGCATCGCTAGTTGGTTCTGTTTGATACCAAAGGGATTCAATCCCTGTTATATGATCATCAATTACTTTTTTTGCAACAAACGGTCCTGCAAGGTCGGCGATAACAGCAATTGTCAGCATGAGTAGCGCAGTAAGAATTATTCCTTTAAAGCTCCATGCATATCGAAATAAACGTTGTCCAGTAGTCATGCTTGCACCTCCACTTCTTCAGATTCTGCTTTCGTCTGTTGCGTAATATATTGTTCTTTGTACCAGCCATTCAAATCCATTAGCTCATCATGTGTTCCATGCTCTATGATATAACCATCTTCCATTACGATAATATGGTCAGCATGTTGCACAGCTGTCATACGATGTGTTGTAATAATCGTTGTTTTTGCTTGGCGTTCCTGCTTTATATTCGAAATAATCTTTTGCTCCGTTTTTGCATCTACCGCTGATAAAGAATCATCTAATATTAAAATTTCCGGCTTACGGATAAGGGCTCTGGCAATCGATATACGCTGTTTTTGCCCGCCAGATAATGCGACTCCTTTTTCCCCAACAAGTGTCTTTAACCCTTCTGGAAGCATATCAATATCCTGTTTAAAAGAGGCAAGGCTAATTGCTTCCTCCAATTCTTTTTCCGTAGCATTTTCTTTTCCAAATAAGATATTCTCTTTCACTGTTTTTGAAAAAAGAACATGATCTTGGGGAACATAGCCAATCCAACCTCTTAACGTATGTAAATCGATCGAATCAATGCTATTCCCGTTAATCTCAAGCTTCCCTTCCCCTTTTGGATATTCTCTAAGGAGCTGCTTTATAATTGTCGTTTTCCCACTTCCTGTTTTACCAACAATCCCAACGGTTTCTCCTCTTCTGATGGTTAAATAAATATCACGAAGATTTTCTTGTTTAGATGATGGGTATTGAAATTGCACATCCTTTAACTGGATAATTTCTGGAACACCCAGTCCATTTCCACTTCCCGAACTGATGACATCCGCTTTGTAGCTTAATGTTTCCTGCACCCGATCTAAAGAAGCATTTCCGCGCTGCATGATATTCATTAATTCCCCCACTGCAAACATTGGCCAAACAATCATTCCTAAATACACATTAAATGTAACAAGCTGCCCAATTGTTAACTGTTGCTGGAATACTAGATAAGCTCCATAGCCAAGACCAATTAAATAGCTTAACCCAACAAGAATTCGTATAGTAGGGTCGAATAAAGAATCTATTTTAGCAACACGCAAGTTCTTTTTGAACA
The DNA here is from genome assembly GCF_001076885.1 of Bacillus sp. 522_BSPC. Lineage (GTDB taxonomy): Bacteria > Bacillota > Bacilli > Bacillales > Cytobacillaceae > Niallia > Niallia hominis. Next base: position 28,727 of record NZ_JVDT01000233.1, on the reverse strand, counting down.
CATCTTCTGTGAAATGATGAAATTGTTTTTCTTCTTCTTTTTCTAAAACATATGCACGAATCACGCGTACTCCTGAAACAGACTGCAAGACACTATCATTCATATCACCAAAAGCATCCTGTGCTTCCATAAACCGCTTATGGATTCTTTCCCCATATATTTTCATGATTACTGCCATAATAGGAAGTGGAAGAATCGCTGCAAGTGTTAATTTCCAGCTTACTGTTATGATCATCGTAATTAAAATTGTCAGCATAAATACTGTGGAATCGACCAATGTTAAAATACCAAACCCCGCAGTAACCGACACTGCCTTTAAATCATTCGTTGCTCTTGCCATTAAATCTCCGGTTTTATTTTTTTCAAAAAATGTTGGCGTCATTTTTAATAGGTGATTCATAAATTTGCTTCTTAGTTTCAATTCTAAGATATTTGCTCCACCAAATAACTTATACATCCAAAAATAGGTAATGATATACGTACTGATTGTGATTCCTGATACAACAAGTATATACATCATTGTTTTATTGGTCGTTAGTGTTCCAATCGTTAGTTCATCGATAAACAATCCTAAAATTCTTGGTGGCAATACCTCAATAAATCCAACAATAATTAACAGAATTATAGCTATCGTATAACTTTTCCAATGCTCTTTAAAAAACCATTTTAATTTAAAAAATATCGAAAACATTCACTCATCCCCTGTCTCTCTTCTTTGCTGACTAGCCACTTTCTAAATCCTTTAACTCATTTCTCGCCTCTTTTACTGATACAATCATCGACTTTTCCTCCTTTACTATTCATTAGAAAATAAACGCTTTGCCCTTTTTCGCATTCCATATTTTCCCACAAAAAAAGAGACAGACCGCAACCATGCGACCCATCTCTAGATGATAGAAAAATACACAGGTTACCTATAATGGCAACCAGCTTTTTTTTTGCAAAAAATTATCGATAAGAAAGAAGAAGGTTACCAATGTATGAAGTTTTAATGGAGTAATATCTATTTAATCTTTTCATCAGTAACCATCCTTTCTCTACATTTATTTTCCAATATAAATGAGATTAACACGTAGTTTTTATAAAGTCAATTGCAAATATTTCGAAAATCAAAAGAATTTAATAATTTAGTTGAACCTCTTTTTTCCCAGCTAACTTTTCTTTTGCTTCCTTTTCTCTTGCTAATCTTGGCAATACTAAACTGTAATAGCCACCAACAATAAGAAAACATGTGCCCACAAACCAATAAATTATCTCTATAGAAAACCATTTAGGATAGCCGATTGAAATAATCCCAAGCGTAATGGACTGTGACAGCATCATTAGCGGGGTAATCCAGCCTTGTACCCTTCCCATCATTTTCGGCTCTATAATGGTTGGCATCCATCCACCAATTGCAATATTAATCATCGGTAACCCCAATGCTAATAAGAAACAAATCGTTAAAAAGAATAGGACATTTGTGGCATATGACGCTAGAATTGTCATAACAGCAATATAAAATGCTCCGATTATAATCAGCTTAAATAATTTTACCTTTTGGGTAAGAAGAGAAGAAAGGAAGCTTCCAATCATTACTCCTGCACCAAAGACAATTCCCAAATAAATTGATACTTGTTCATAATTATCAGGAGCTAATTTATATTTCAAAATAAATACTTGCATCACACTAAATCCACCATTTACAACCCCAAATGCAATAAATCCATAAATTAATGCTAATAATAATATATTAGAGAGTATGTACTTTAGACCAATCATAAAGTCACTCCATATAAATTGAATATTTAAGTCTTTTAACGAGTGGGTGCCATTTGGTTGTCGAATTTCTTCACTCAGCTTCATTGACTTAATGAGAAGCCCACTTATCGTTAAAGTAACAACATCAACTACTATCGCTCCATAAATCCCCAATGTCCAATATACGAATATACCAATCGCATTACCGAATAGCATAAAGACACTATTAATGAATTGATTAAGTCCTGCTGCGGTTGTATAGTCCTCTTTTCTTAATACCCCTTGAAGAATGCCTTGTTCTGCAGGAAAAAAGAATTTCTGAACAGCACTTCGAATAAATAAAGTGAGAAAGATAAGTGGCATCCAGCCAGTGGAAACTGCCCCTAATAAGCATAGAGACATGGCTGCTGCTATCATCTCACAATGGTAAGCAATCTTCTGGCGATCTAGTCGATCTGCCACTACTCCAACAAGAAAAAACACGGCTAGCGTTGGCAAGGAAAACATTAATTCCGTTATCGTGGCATAAGATGGCTGCTCTGAGAAACGATCAAGAATATAAAACATGAAAGCTGTTAAACCAATAACACTCCCCATTTGTGATGTGACATTGGCTATAAATAGTCTGGTAAAGCTCGCATTTTTAAAAATTTCTGTAAATTTATTCATTTCTTATCCCTCATCCTTTAGTTGATGAGTTTATTCTATCTTTCTTCCTATAGATAATGAACATTCATGCGATGGTTTCTCTTTCCGTCTATAGACGGAAAGAAATTCCATTATTAAGTCTGATATCAGATTGTTTTCTTTATGAAAGGGAGCCAGGCTCTTTGAATGTAATGAAAATATACTTTGCCAGATGTCTCTTTTTCGTTTAATTGAGGCTTTTATGGTTACTGAGATGCTCTCTCTTTACCTTTTCCTCTTGAAAGATGCTCTTATAGACACGGATGCTAACGCTTAAACCTGTATAGCATTTCAATCTATGTTTTCCTTTGTTGTTTTTCCTCACCGCATGGACCCATTCAATCATTTCATTTTAAGATTTATAAGTGATTTTCTAATAAAGTAGCACAAAAATAGGCTGCCCTTATTAAATTATTAGTCTTTTTCAATAAAAACTAACACTCATAGGACAGCCTAATTTATGCATGATTTATTCGCCGTTAAGTTCCTTAAAACGATCTTTTGATTCTTTTTCTTCAAAGCTAGAGAAGATTCGAAAATGGTCCTCGTCAATAATTCGAAAATGCTGACTTATAATATTTTGTTGTAGAATAAATCCATTCTTTTTTTCTACTTCTCTCCACCATACTTTTCCACCAAGGGTTTTCTCTTTTCGATAATCCATTCCATCTCGAGCAACTGTTTCTAATACCTCTAATGGCTCATTACCAAATAAAAAGCGAACCGTTTCTGTCTCTCTAAAAAGTGCGCAAACTGCTACTACAGTAGACCAACCTGCGTATAGTCTGCCTTTCTCAATTTGCACTAATGTCTTTTTTGATAAACCAATAACCTCAGCCATCTTATCTTGGGTATATCCCGCTTCTGTGCGTATTAATCTCATCTTTTCCGATACACTCTCAATAATTTCTTCTCTAGTCAAAGTTTCTTCATTCCCTTATTAGTTATGTGTAATTTTACACCATCACTAATATTATAAGCTTCCTTTGCATAAATATCAATTTAAAACTATGAGATGCCCTAAATTAATTATTTTTGTTCAATGCTTCACATTTTTGTTCGCAAGCTTTCTGTAAGGAACACGCTGCACATCTTCCCTTTTTCGATTGTTGAATGTGACGGTATAACCCATAACTTGCGTAACTAAAAATCAGAAATCCGAGTAAAATGCTGATCAACATTCTATTCACTCCTTTAATTTAAACCGATCCATTTTCCGAGTTGATAAATTACAAAAGAAATAAGATATGCAAGAATAAGTGCATAACCAACAGAAAATGCAGACCATTTTTTTGATCCTGTTTCTTTATAGATAGTACCAAGTGTTGCTAGGCAAGGAATGTATAATAGAATAAACACCATAAAACTATAGGAGGCTAGCGGCGTATAGACTTCACCCATTAAATGCTGCAAGCTTCTTGTATCAGGAACGGCATATATGATATTCATAGCAGAAATAATTGCTTCTTTTGCAAGAAATCCAGTTAATAAGGATGCTCCTGCTTCCCATGTTCCAAAACCTAGTGGGGCAAGAACTGGAGCCATCACTGAACCAATTAACGCTAAAAAGCTTTGGTCCATTTTTACATCTAATCCCCCTGGGCCTAAATAAGTTAATAACCAGATGAAAACAGAACCAGCGAAGATAAAAGTACCTGCCTTCTTTAAAAATCCTTTTCCTTTATCCCATGTACTTTTCCATAATACCTTTATACTAGGTAATCGATATGGTGGCAGTTCGATTAGAAAGATAGATTTTTCTCCTTTTAAAATAGTGGAGGAAAATAGTTTAGCAAGTAATAAGGCCATTACGATACTTAAAATATAGAGAGATAACACTATTATCGCTCCATTTTTTCCAAAGAAAGCTCCTATGAATAATGCATAAACAGGAAATCTTGCCGAGCAACTCATTAATGGTAACAATAAAATCGTTAATAATCTCTCCTTCTTTGTTTCGATCGTTCTTGCCGCCATGACCCCAGGAACATTGCAGCCAAACCCAATAATCATTGGAATAAAAGCTTTCCCATTCAATCCTACATTTTCTAACCATTTATCCATTACGAGTGCTACTCTAGACATATAGCCCGAGTCCTCTAAAAAGGAAATACAAAAAAACAAAATAAAAATTTGCGGAACGAAAACTAAAACCCCACCTACCCCTGCAATAATTCCATCAATAACAAGGGATTCTATAAAGTCTGTAGCTTGCAAACTTGTTAAAAGACTTGTTACTCCATTCGTTAATAAATCAGAAATAAGATAATCTAGCAAATCAGATAACGGTGTTCCAAACCAATCAAAAGTCATCATAAATAATAAATACATAAAGACTATAAAAATAGGAAAACCTAAATATTTATTTGTTACAAGATAATCTAAATTATCCGAGATTGGCATACGTTTTTTATCTGCTATTACTTCGACTCTTTGTACAATTTGATCAACCACTTCTCTCCGTTTAAGATAGATTACTTGTTCTGGCTTTTTTCCTATTTTTTCACATTCTATTGTTACATCATTAATCAATGAATCTATCTCTTGTTTTGTCAAAAGATTAGTTAGAAAGGAACGAATTGCTGCATTTCCATCAAGTAATTGGATTGTAAGCCATCTTATTGAAAGGTCTGTTTTTTCTTGAAGCATGAGAGTCATTTTTTCTATTGCCTCTTCTATTATTTCTCCATAATGAATAGATAGAGTATGTTCTTCATTCTCCATCGTCTGTTTAATAGTGGACGCTCGTGATAGCTCCTCACAACCATTCCCTTTTCTTGCACTTATTGCAATAGTAGTAGCTCCTAAATAGGTTGCTAACAAAGGATAATCAATACTCTTCCCATTTCTTTTTGCAATGTCTATCATATTTAAGGCAAAAATAACTGGTTTACCGTATTCTATTAATTGGATTGATAATAACAAATTTCGCTTTAACTGAGAGGCATCAATGATATTGACAATCCGACTCATCTTTCCTTCTAATAAATACTTTGTGACTACAGCTTCTTCTTCAGAGATTGGTGTTAAAGAATAAACACCTGGCAAATCTACTAAAATTGCCTTTTTATTTTTTAAAGTACCGATCTTTTTCTCTACCGTCACTCCATTCCAGTTTCCAACATATTCATATGTTCCCGTTAGATGGTTAAATAAAGATGTCTTTCCAGTATTCGGATTTCCCAAAAGTGCTAATTCCATCTTATACCCTCTCCATTTGCAAAATTTTCATATCTCTTTTTCTCATCCCAATTACTGTACCTTCATATTCCAAAATGCATGGTCCTTCAAATGGCAAAATTTGCTGGATAGTTATTACAGCACCCTCCATTAATCCGAAATCAAGTAATCTTCTTTGAAGCATAGAATTTCCTTCTTCTACTTTATTTATTTTTAATCTTTGTCCAACCCTAACTTCCACCTTACTTCACCTCTTTTCTTCAATTGAGAATGATTATCTTTCTCTTATAAGATAGTTATATCAATCACAACAACAGTATTCAATCTGATTTATACAGATAATTGTGACAATTCAATGAATTTTAGAAACTAATGTATTTGTGCACTACCCTCCCCACTGAGATGAATTGTTTTTGTGGAGGCTTTTAGTTAAAACTCTAGGACTTCTTCTAACCATAGTGAAATGGCATCTTTATCTAGGAAACTAGCTTTTGATAATTGCTTTCTTTATGTTTTCGAAACTATAAAAAAAAGCCTTTGCTCCCAAGCAAAGGCTTTTCCTTTATAATAGATTAAATTTTACCAATGAATCCTTCAATTCCTCATTACTACTCTTCATTACTTCTGCTGTTTTGGCCATATTTCCAATTGCAGATGTTTGCTCATCAGTACTAGAAGCAATTTGTTCAACTGCTGCAGCTACAGACTCTGATACTTCTGAAACCATTGCAATGGAACGGGAAATATGATTATTTTGTTCAACCACACGGTTAAGTTCACCTGTCATTTCTTTAACTGCTGCAATACTATTAATAACAGCTGCTGCAATCGCAGTAAATTCTTTTTCTGTATCCTTTACTGCTGTGTCTAATTCTGCTGTTTGGTTTGTCGTTTCATATATCGACATGACCGTACTTTCCATTTCTTTTTCAATATTTTGGATCATATCTTGAATTTGTTTGGTAGCAGAGTTTGTCTCTTCAGCTAAATTTCGAACCTCATTTGCAACAACAGAGAAGCCTTTTCCATGTTCGCCAGCTCTTGCAGCCTCAATGCTTGCATTTAAAGCGAGAAGATTTGTTTGTTCTGCAATTCTATTAATAGTGGAAGTAATTTTTGAAATATCTAGCACTTTTTGATAGAGACTGCTGATTCCAATACTTACATCGTTTGTAGACTTACTTGCATTCTCATTACATATTTTCAGAGAATTAATCGTCTTTTGTCCATTATGGGATGCTTCTTGCGCATTTTCAGTCGCTTGCTTAATGATTTGATTTTTTCCTTCCATATTATCAATCGAATTAGTAAGACTATCAATCTCTCTTTTCACTTCTTCCAATTCGGACGCTTGGCTTACAGCTCCTTCCGCAATTTCAGCCATTGCTCTACCAATTTCTTCTGAACTTGCCAATGTTTCCTCTGCGATAACCGAAACATCATTTGCTTGATTCAGCCCATTTTCATTCACCGTTTTTAAACTGGATACTAAAAAAGAATATTTCTCCTGTAACTGATCAATAGAACGGCTTAATTGACCTATTTCATCTTTCGCCTTGTAGCTATATTCGAAAGATGGCTGTCCCTGCAACACCATATTTACTTTGTCATTCAGGCGGGAGATTGCCTTAAATTTACCTTTCATTAGAACATATAAAACAAATGAGCTTAATACAGTAATGATAACTACTGCACCTATAAAGATTATTGCTGTTTCTGAATTTTCATTTTTGGCGACATAAAAACCAACAAATGCACTAATTAATGTAGTTATTAGGATAAGCACATTCATTATAATGAGCGTTTTCACTTTAAAACTATTTTTCTTTTTCATCACGAAACATCCTCTCTTCCGCCGTCCATATTAAGGGGCCATTTCTAAGCAAACACCGATATGAAATAAACGCTTTCACTAATAAACAGCGTCTCCATCAGAGAATGCCTTAGTTATGTCTCTATATCTTTAATATCGGTACATTCTACCTATTTTTTAGCCTATTTTACAATATTTTATAAAAATTACTGTCTGGTTTCAAAACGCCTAATTTCCACTTTAAATAGCGTAAGATTTCAAAGTTTACGAGCCAAATATTTTTCTTCGCATAAAATACAACGATATCTCCTTCTTAGAAAATTAGAAAGGATGAACGATGTTGTTTAATATTTTTGTAGATCAGCAGATTAGATTACGACTATTAGAAGTAAAAGATTCCAGTGAACTTTTTCAAATCGTTAATCAAAACAGAAAGTATTTACGGGAGTGGCTCCCATGGGTCGATCAAATAACTTCTCCTTATCAATATCAAACCATTATTCCCTTATGGAATAAACTCTTTACTGAACAAACGGAACTAAATGCAGGCATTTTTTTTAATGGTAAGCTAGTAGGGATGATTACGTTACAACAAATAGATTGGGGAAGCCGCAAAGCAAGCATTGGTTACTTTTTAGCAGAAGATGCACAAGGACATGGTATTATGACAAAGTCTGTAGCTGCCATGCTGAATTATGCTTTTTATTATTTAAAGTTAAACCGAATGGAAATACAATGTGGGGTAAGAAATATAAAAAGCCAAGCAATTCCTGAAAAGCTAGCCTTTACTAAAGAGGGAATTATCAGAGATGGTGAATTTCTTTATGACCATTATCACGATTTATATTCCTACAGCATGCTGGCAAGAGAATGGGCAGCAAAGCAGTAATTTTTCCCGTCCCATTCATTTAAATGAGGATAAAAAACAAAAATTGTTCAAATCCTCTCCTCTCTTTATTTTATTTTATGAAAGAAAAGGTATAAAATAAGAAAATAAAAGAATTATGATAATACTTCTTTGATAATAAATGATTGGTGATGAAAGTAATAATGATTGGAATGCAACTATTGGTAATTGTCATACTAACTGCTTTTTCTGCTTTTTTTGTGGCAACAGAATTTTCTATTGTTCGTGTAAGACCTGCAAGGATTGAACAACTTGTAGAAGAAGGACATAAAAATGCCCTTACAGTAAAAAAGATAATTGAAAATATTGATAGCTATCTATCTGCCTGCCAATTAGGGATAACTATTACCTCTTTAGGACTAGGTTGGTTAGGACAACCTACCATTTTAAAGTTGATTCAGCCTTTAATGGTAAATTGGGACGTTCCAGCTGCTCTATCCCAAGGTTTGGCGTTTGTACTCTCTTTTTCGATTATTACATATATTAATGTAGTTATTGGAGAACTTTTCCCAAAGTCTGTCGCTATTATTCTTACGGAAAAAATCTCCTTATTAGTAAGTAAACCACTTATCTGGTTTTACACCATTATGTATCCCTTTATTTGGCTCCTAAATAAATCGTCAAGACAAGTAGCAAAATTATGGGGAATCTCAGATCCAACTGCCAATAATGAGGCACTATCTGAAGAAGAACTGCAAATTGTATTAAAAGATAGCTATAAAAATGGAGAAATTAGTCTTTCAGAATATAACTATGTTAATCGCATTTTTGCATTTGATAACCGATTGGCAAACGAAATTATGGTTCCACGGACCGAAATGGTGACATTATCTGATAACTTAACAATTAAAGAAGCAGTAAATATCATTCAAACAGAACGGTATACTAGATATCCCCTTACTAAAAATGAGGATAAAGATAGCATCATTGGTTTTATCCATATAAAACAATTTCTCACTGATTGGATAAAAAATGGTAATGAAAATAAATCTTTATCGGACTATGTTCAACCAATTATTCATATAATTGAATCAACACCGATACAAGCTGTTTTTTTAAAGATGCAAAAAGAAAGAACTTCCATTGCCATTCTTTATGATGAATTTGGCGGTACTGCAGGTCTGATTACTGCTGAAGATATATTAGAGGAGATTGTTGGCGAAATTCGGGATGAATTTGACGAAGAGGAAACACCGCTTATTCAAAAAATAAGTGATCATCACTATATCCTTGATTCTAAGCTATCCTTAACAGAAGTAAATGAATTGCTATCCATCACAATCAATAGAGAGGATATTCATACGCTTGGTGGCTGGATTTTGTTTCAAAACCCCAACATTAAAAAGGGGGAGGCCATCGAATATAATGGCTATCTATTTAAAATTGACAAAATGATTCGACAGCATATTTTTACCTTTGATGTTCAAAAAATACCTTCACACCTAACTATAGAAAAATGATTTTACTTTCCATGATCGGAAACTTCCCCTTACTAGTTACGATGAAACAGCTAAACGAAAATGTTTCATCGTAATACTTATTTTTTCTTTCTTCTGTCCCTAACAGGAATCAGTGGATAGAGAACATGAAGCTTCCTTTATCTTCATACACTATACTAAAGACAGAAAATTAAAAAAGTTAACATTATCATTGTTTGACTAGATAGTTTGGCTTACCGTATAATTATTAATACAATTATCCAAATGTGAGGTGGTATAATGGGATTGTCTATGTAAATAAAGAATATAATAGCAAAGATTACTTTAAAACGATTATTATACTAACTCATCCTGCAACCCTCGTTTATTAAGAAAAATAGACAATACGTCAAAAAGTAGCTTACTTAATGTAGATTTAGTTCCTTTCAATCTGAATTAATCAGGAGGTGACTCCTTACTCGGTAAACGAGATAAGGAAATTTATTTGGACATATTTAACTTGGTTATAATAGCCATTTTAATTGCTTTGACTGCTTTTTTTGTAGCTTCAGAGTTTGCTATTATTAGAGTTCGTAGTTCAAGGATTGATCAGCTTATAGAGGAAGGCTATAAAAATGCCCTTTCAGCCAAAAAAGTTACTAGTAATCTTGATGAATATTTATCTGCATGCCAGCTCGGCATAACCGTTACTGCACTTGGAATTGGTTGGATTGGAGAAGAAACTGTACAGCATTTTTTATCACCATTGCTTCAAATCATCCATGTTCCTGAAACAGCCATAACCGTCTTATCCTTCTCTTTGGCGTTCACATTTATTACATTTTTACATGTTGTCGTTGGAGAACTGGCTCCAAAAACATTCGCTATTCATAAGGCAGAAAAAATTACATTATGGACAGCAAAGCCTTTAATCCTATTTTATAAAGTGCTATATCCATTTATATGGACTTTAAATGGTTCATCTAGAGTCATCACAAAAATGTTTGGACTAAAGCCTGCTTCCGAACACGAATTGGCACACACGGAAGAGGAACTTCGTATTATTGTATCAGAGAGTTATAAAAATGGGGAGATTAATCAATCCGAATATAAGTATGTAAATAATATTTTAGACTTTGATGATCGAATTGCTAAAGAAATTATGGTGCCGCGGACAGAAATTATTTCCCTTGAACAATCTAGTACCTTAGATGAATTACTTCATCTTATACAGAAAGAGCAATTTACTAGATATCCCATTACTGATGGGGATAAGGACCATATAATCGGCATGATAAACGTAAAAGAAATTATGACCGAATTATTAAAAAGCAGGAACTTAACAAAAAAAACGTTGGAACCTTATATAAGACCTGTCATTCGAGTCATTGAAACCTATCCCATTCAAGATTTATTAGTAAAAATGCAAAAAGATCGCATTCATATGGCGATCTTAATGGATGAATATGGCGGAACTTCAGGGTTAGTTACAGTGGAAGACATTATTGAAGAAATCGTTGGGGATATATGGGATGAATTTGACAGTGATGAAATCCCTCCAGTTCGGACGATAAAAGAAAATCACTATATATTGGATGCCAAAGTTTTAATAAATGAAGTGAATGCTCTACTCCAAATAAGCATAAATGATGAAGTAATCGATACATTAGGTGGCTGGATTCTTACTTCCAATTATGAAGCATCTGAAGGGGATATCATTAACTATGAATCCTATTCCTTTAAGATTATAGAAATGGAAGATCATCATGTTAAATATGTGGAGGTAAAAAAAATTGCCACAGTGATCGAACAACCAACAAAGCTTATTACCATGAAGCAAACTCTTTCTTCTCCTTCATCCGAAGCAGAAATTGTATCATAAGACATGTAGCCTTTACCAAATACGCGGTAAAGGCTACATTTTTCAGTTCAACTCAAAGATATTTGAATCAATAAGCAAAATTGCTTGTTGCTCTTCTCACTTAGTCACTCACCAATGATTCATCAAATTTATAGCCTACACCCCAGACAGTATGGATAAATGGCTGATCTTTCGTGCCAATTTTATTTCTTAACCGCTTAATATGCACATCTACCGTTCTTTCATCTCCATAGAACTGATAGCCCCAAACTCGATCTAATAATTGCTCTCTTGTAAACACCTGTTTAGGGTTACTGATTAGATAATAGAGAAGGTCAAATTCTTTCGGTGTTAAATTAGTAAGGACTTGATTATTGTATATAACCTCTCTCGTTTCCTTACTGATTTTAAAATGCTCTGTTGCAAGAAATTTTTCATCCACTTGATTCGTCGCATCTTTTTGATATCTTCTAGTCACGGCTTTAATCCGAGCCATCAGCGTTAAAGGACTAAATGGCTTTGTCACATAATCGTCTGCGCCCATCTCTAGCCCAAGAACTTGATCTGACTCACTGTCTTTTGCGGTGAGCATAATAATTGGAACAGAACTAATCTCTCTAATTCTTCTGCAAATCGTAACACCTTCCATGCCTGGTAACATCCAATCAATAATAATTGTATCCCAGTTCTGATTTTCCATGAAAAAGTCTAATGCTTCTTTGCCATTATGAATGAATTTCCCTTCATACCCTTCCTTTAGAAAAAACATCTCTAGCATGGAACATACACTTTCATTATCTTCGATTACGAGTATTTTCATCCTAACACTTCCTATTTACTATCGTCCTTTAATATATCTATTATAGCAGAAGTTGTTAGGAACTTTCATACCCTCTAGCTAAGAGGAAGAAAAAACAAATCCTTTTCAAACCTGCATAAAATTCTTTTCATTTGTTATAAACTAATAAAAAAAGAAACTTGCAACAATTGCCTTTCCTTCATCACTCACTGATGGTTCGTTCAACCATTCTACTTTTACAGACAATTGATCTTTTTTCGAATTCCCATAAACAAAAGATGAGCGTCTTACTTGTCCGTTAAGAGTGGATAAACTATCCTAATTAATAACACCAATTATAAAGGAGTTATTGATATGATTCATACCTTAGCTATAACGAAAAACAATCAGCTAATCTCTGATCTTACAATAGAAGAAATCTTAGACGGAGATTATAGGTGGTTTTGGGTTGATTTTGATCAACCTATCGAAATGGAAATCGAGAAATTACATCATCCTTTTGAATTCCATCCATTATCAATAGAAGATTGTCTCCATAATTTGCAGCGTCCTAAAATAGACTTTTTTGAAACATACACCTTTTTTGTCACTCATTGTTTAAATCCTAAAACAATTAAAAAAGACGAACTTAATATTTTCTTAGGGGAAAATTATATTGTTACCTTTCATCATCATACTTCTATTGAAGTTCGTGCTGTAAATAATTTGTTAGCAAATGACGATATTGGAGCATGGACACAATATACCGTTCTTTATCAGCTATTAGATCATCTAGTGGATAATTATATTCCCATTGTCTATGAGATTGAGGATACTTTAGCAGAAATTGATGAAAATCCTGATAAAAAAACAATGGAAGCATTACTTGATGAATTATTTACGACAAGGCATCAGCTTCTCTCCTTACGTCATACGGTCGTACCAATGAAAGATTTGGTATATAAAATGATTAATACCGAAAAATTATCTGCTCTCTTAATGAAAAGAGAATATTATTCTGATATTTATGATCATTTATTAAAAATCAGTGAATTGATTGAATCAAATCGCGAATTGACAACAGATATAAGAGATAGTTATCTCTCATACAATTCCCATCATTCAAACAGAATTATGCAAATCCTTACAGTCATAACAACTATTTTTATGCCACTTAGCTTTTTAGCGGGCTTATATGGGATGAATTTTGTAAATATTCCTGAACTTCACTGGAAATATGGATACTTTGGGTTATTGTTTCTTATGGCCATAATCGTTATCGGCATGTTTATATTGTTCAAAAGAAAAGGATGGTTTAAGTAAAGTTAGAGTTTTTCCTTTTACGTTACTGATTATATTAGTAACCACGAAGCTTTGATGCATCCATTTCAAAACTAGTATGATAAAATAGAATTATCTATCTATTCGTTTTTCACACGCTTTTTACATAGAATTTCTACTATTGGGGGGGATTGATGATGGAGTCATCAAATTTACACACAGAGGCTTTTCTAGAAAAACCACAGCATAAGATTATGCCAAAAAGAGTTTTAGCGAGCAGGATATTTTTCATTATTATCGGTAGTATTTTAATGGGAATTGGGATTGAGGAATTTCTTGTTCCCAATCAAATCTTGGATGGAGGAATTGTTGGAATCTCTATTATTCTCTCTCACTTATCTGGCGCAAAGCTAGGCTACTTTATCTTTTTACTTAATATACCCTTCTTCTACATTGGCTACAAGCAAATTGGTAAAACCTTTACCTTATCCACTATGCTAGGAATTAGCGTTCTTTCTGTAACTACCATTTTATTGCATGATGTACCGGTTTTCACCTCTGATTTACTTCTAGCAACTGTTTTCGGTGGAATCATTCTCGGAATCGGAGTTGGAATTGTTCTACGTTTTGGCGGCTCCCTTGATGGTACAGAAGTATTAGCTCTCCTTTTCAGTAAAAAAAGTCCCTTTTCCGTTGGTGAAATCATTATGTTTTTTAATGTATTTATCTTTATTTGTGCTGGGTTTGTTTTTTCCTGGAATCGGGCCATGTATTCATTAATTGCCTACTTTATTGCTTTTAAAGTAATTGACATTGTAATAGCTGGCTTGGATGAATCAAAATCAGTTTGGATTATTAGTGATCACTCCGAAATTATAGGAGAAACGATACTAGCAAGACTAGGACGTGGCGTAACGTATTTGAAAGGAGAAGGCGCTTACACAGGAGATACAAAGAAAGTCATTTTTTGTGTCATTAACCGTTTAGAAGAAGCAAAGCTAAAAACGATTATAGAAGAATTAGATTCGACAGCATTTCTAGCAGTAGCAAATATTTCCGAAGTTCGCGGTGGAAGATTTAAGAAAAAGGACATTCATTAAAATCCTTTTTCTGCCTTCTTGCCTAAAAAACAAATTTCCCACTCGTATTTTTTAGGCTACCTCTTTCTTGTCTGACTTGTTTCATTTATCCTTTTCTACATTTACTCTTCCTCGTTTCTATTTCGCTATTTAAAGGCGAGTAGAAAAAGATTTACAATGGATAGGTTTATTTCTCTTTGTTTTTGTGAAAAATTTCATCTGTTAGGAGGTTAAAATTTGCGAAAAAACATAACCGTTTCCATTTTAACATTATCAACCATCGTTTGTTTGCTATGGTTAATTGGCTTAGGATGGGTGCTAGTTGACTATAACAATCATCCAGATAATAATCTTCAAACAACATCCGAAGAACAGCAAAAGATAAGCAAAACAAATGGTGTACAGCTCTTAGCTTTAGGTGATTCGCTTACTCGTGGTACTGGTGATGATACTGGAAAAGGGTATATAGGGTACCTCAAGGAATCGCTAGCAGAAAAAACGGAAGAAGAAATAACGATTACTAATTATGGAATAAAAGGATTAACAACCGAGCAATTAGCCAAGCAATTAACAGAGCAGGAAATACAAAGACAAACGGCAAATGCTGACCTTCTCTTTATTACAATAGGAGGTAATGATCTTTTTCAAGGAGGACAATCCCTCACAAAAATTGATGAAGAATCAATAAGTAAATTAATGGCAACCTATTCCAAGCATTTACATACCATTCTAGCTACCATCCGTTCTGTCAACAAAGATGCACCCATTTATTTAATGGGATTATATAATCCATTTAACGATTTAGACGATAGTGCCTTAACTTCTCAAGTAGTTCGCACATGGAATAATGCTACAGCAGAGATATGCGCCAATTATGCCCAAACGATTTTTGTGCCCACCTATGACATTTTCCAGCAGAATGTACAGCAGTATTTATATTCGGATCATTTCCATCCTAATAAAAAAGGCTATCAGCTGATGGCTGAACGTGTAGCATCTCTTATTTCATGGGAGGTAAATGAAAATGAATGATATAACATTATCTGTTCAACATTTAACAAAAAGAATTGGCAAACGGGACATTATTAAAGACATTAGCTTTGAATTAAAAAGTGGAGAAGTATTTGGATTTCTTGGGCCAAATGGAGCTGGGAAGACGACTACAATACGTATGCTGGTTGGTTTAATTAAACCAACCTCTGGTCAAATATCCATTTGTGGCTACGATGTAAAAAAGGATTTTTCAAAGGCAATGGAACGTTTAGGCTGTATTGTCGAAAATCCAGAATTATATCCTTATTTAACTGGCTGGGAAAACCTCCAATATTTTGCGCGAATGTTAACAAATTCAGATGATAAACGGATTACTGAAGTTGTAAAATTAGTTGGATTAACCGATCGCATTCATGACAAGGTGAAAACATATTCCCTTGGTATGCGGCAGCGACTAGGAATTGGCCAAGCGTTATTAAGCAGACCTAAAGTATTAATTCTTGATGAGCCAACAAATGGATTAGATCCTTCTGGCATCAGAGAAATGCGGCAATTTATTCGCTTCCTTGCAAAGGAAGAAGGACTCAGTGTACTTGTATCCAGTCATTTATTAAGCGAGATTCAACTACTATGTGATCGCGTATCGATTATTTTACAAGGTAAAATCATTCATACCGAATCTGTTCATTCTTTATTAACCCAAAAGGAGAAATTAATCTGGCGTTTTACTCCTTTAGAAAAGGGAATAGAAATCTTGAAAAAGCTTGTTCCTTCTATCCATGTTCAAGAGGAGTATGTGATCACCCCCTATATAGAGGCAGAAGTAGGAAATTGGAGTCGAGTATTGATGGAGTCGAACGTGAATATTACAGAGATGAATCGACAAATCCCATCTCTTGAGCATCTTTTCTTGGAGCTTATAGGAGGTGATTCCTCTTTTGAATAAACTTATATATAACGAGATGCTAAAATTGGTCAAAAGCAAGCGTCTATTAGTTATAACAATTATTATTGGAATATTGATTATGATGTTTACATATGCACAGTATCGTGAAATGGAAAATGTCAAAAAGAGAGTGGGGGATGCTGATTGGCGAGTCACTTTACAGCAATCCATCGTAGATATGCAAAACAGAATTGGTTCTAGTGGGATTTCTGAAGAATTCCGCTCTCAATTAAAGGTTAGGATTGATCAAAGCCAGTATTATCTCGATAATAATATTAATCCGCAAGAACCAGGAGCTCCTACCTTTTTGCGTGTGTTTCTTGACAATTCCATCCAGCTCCTTCTTCCTTTAATGGTAATGATTATTTCAGCTGATCTTGTTTCATCAGAAAAAAGTATTGGTACCATTAAGCTTTTGTTGACTAGACCGGTAAGGCGTTGGAAGATCCTTTTGAGTAAATATATAACCCTAATTCTGTCTGTTTCCTTTATATTATTTATCTTT
This sequence comes from Bacillus sp. 522_BSPC, assembly GCF_001076885.1. GTDB lineage: Bacteria > Bacillota > Bacilli > Bacillales > Cytobacillaceae > Niallia > Niallia hominis. The sequence continues at coordinate 11,539 of NZ_JVDT01000233.1, read as the reverse complement.
GGATTATTTTCTTATCTTATTTCTGGTCTATTCTTTGGATATGTTGGTTGGACTGCTCCCATATTAACTGGTTTTACGGTAGAAGCTGGTGAATTAAATACTGCTAATGTCCATTTAGTACCTCAATGGCAATATATTTTAATGGTTTTTGGGCTTGGTTGGTTTGTGTCTGTTGTAGTAGGTACACTTTCCTTTATGTTTTCCGTGCTTATTAAAAGTACAGCTGCAGGAATGGGTGCCATGCTTGCATTCTTGATCTCTGGTTCGATTATTAGTTCGATTGCTTCTTCTTGGGAGTCAGCCAAATACTTTTTCATGGTAAACCTAAGATTAACAGATTATCTCCAAGGAAATATTCCGCCCATTGAAGGAATGTCCCTCCCATTCTCCCTAATTGTTCTTACTATTTGGGGAGTAGCTGGAGTTATTATCTCATTTCTTGTGTTTACGAAGAAAGATATTTATTAATAGAAGTCATAAAAAAAGACCTTTCTGGTCTTTTTTTACGACTTCGCTTCTTCTACAACTAAAGAAATAAATTTATCATCTTGTGTTCTGTGATTAACAGTGACAACCACTGTTTTTTCTTTCCCATCCTCTTTTACAATAAATTGAAAGGAATCTTGCTCTTCTTGTGCGGAGATTTTCTTTCTCCCTAAATATTTATAATCTGTGACAGACTCCTCTGGATAATCCGCTTTTACTACGGCAATCGCAATTGAACCGAATTTTTTATAATCTAACTCCTGTACAGCAACATTATGGGATGGAAACATAAATGCCATTATTAATACTGTGACGCTAACAATAAGAATCGATAAGGATCGCGTTTTCATAAATACCTCCAATAATTTTTATTAGTATTATTTATCCCCCAGCATTTTTTTATGTATCGCATCGATTTTTTTTGCTTCTTCGATTAAAGTTCTTGGAATCGTTTTATTTCTTTCCCATGCTTCTGGAAAGTTAGTTAAGGATGGATTCTTCTCATCCACTAATGGACATATTTCAATTGTAAACGCAGGTAAATGATACGTATTGATAAACCAATCCGTATATCCTCCGCCAACTGCATCTTTTGGTGGAGTGCCAAGTTTATATCCAGTCTCTTGTGCAAGCACTTCTGCAATCATGCGATCTCTTTCTTCATTCACACCATTATTATATTGCCAAAAAATCTCCTGGCCAGAAGAATGATAAGCTACTGCAATGATTGGCTTTATTTTTTCTGTCAATTCAACGATTGCTTTTACTTCCTTTGCTTCAAATGGTGCTTTCCCCTTATAATTTTTATAAGATGGCTCTTTTTTAGAGTCCTGTAAATTTTCCCATCCAGCAGGATATTGTCGATTAAGATCCACACCTAGTCCGTTACTCTTCCACCGTGTAAAGTCATCTAGCCCGTCATTCATTTTCTTTATTTTTCTTTTTGAAAAAAACGGGAATTTATTAATTTTTCCTTGCTGGATCGTCACTCCGTCCGGATTAATCATCGGGACAATCCAGATGGAATAAGAACCGAGATAATTTGCGCCATTTTTCATGTTAACTGCAATGTCTTCTGCCATTTTCATTGTTAATAAAGAAGTTATCCATTCTCTTCCGTGATGTGCTCCAGAAAGGAGGACGCTTTTCTCTCCTGTTCCTATTTGAATCGCATAGATTTTCCTGCCGAACTCTGATTTTCCAATCGTATGCACCTGTAATTGCTTTTTATATTTACTTTTCAAAATCCAAATGTCTTCCTGATAGTCCTCATATGTATATTCATTGCTTGCATCAATAATTGATTCTGCACTATATTGCTTAGGGTAAGCATAAAGAAATAAGCATACTGTCAATAAAATAATGAGTCGCCTTTTCATAATAACTCCTTTTTTCTTTATATTGTGGATGTATGTTATTACTTATTCACTTTAAAGAAAATTTCTCCCTTTTCTACCACGAGAAATTATACAGGTAAAAATAGATAACCCTTATAAATCAAGATAGCCAACTTTTAGTGGGTAACATTCTAACCTTTTTTCATATAATATAATCATCTCCTTCCCACAAAGGAGGCAATAAAATGAACAATACAGATTATGATCGAGCCCTTTACTATACACATCGATCAGAATGGGATAATCTTCTCCTATTAATGGTAAGAACCCAGGATAACTTTCTCTCAAAAAAAATCGAACAATTTTTACATGCCTATAACTTTGAACATGATTATTCTGTCATAGAAAAACATTTATATTCATTATTGCGCTATATTGACCACGCCAACGATTTAGCGGAAGATGACTGGATTCACACAACCACTATGTAAGAAAAAAGAATTCCACCAAAAAACCACGGTTTACGCCGTGGTTTTAATTTGTACAATATCCCTTTTTTCACTTCTTATACTCAATTCGATATACGTCAAATCTTCTATCTTTTAATTGGCGAACTGTTCCTCCTTGACGTTGTCGTCTAAGGATTTCTAAGTCAACATCCCCAATCATGACCATTTCGATGTTCGCATTTGTTTCGCCAACGATTCCGTCTCTTGCAAATTCAAAATCGGACGGGGCAAAAATCGCCGATTGCGCATATTGAATATCCATATTTTCGGTTTGCGGCAAATTCCCAACAGTCCCTGCAATAACGGTATAGATTTGATTTTCTACCGCTCTTGCTTGTGCACAATAGCGTACTCGTAAGTATCCTTGGCGATCTTCCGTACAGAATGGTGTAAAGATAATTTTTGCTCCCATATCTGTCGCAATTCGAGCAAGCTCTGGAAATTCGATATCATAACAGATTTGAATGGCAATTTTCCCGCAATCTGTATCAAAAACCCTTATAGCATCTCCTCGTCTTATTCCCCACCATTTTCGCTCATTCGGTGTTATATGTAGTTTATATTGTTTTTCGATGGTCCCATCTCGTCTAAAAAGATAAGCAATATTATAAATCTCATCATCATCTTCCTTCACAAAATGAGAGCCGCCAATGATGTTGATATTATATCGAATCGCCAAATTTGTAAAAAGCTCAATATACTGCTCTGTATACTCCGTCACTCTTCTAATGGCTGTACTTGGAACACGCTCATCCATAAACGACATTAATTGAGAGGTAAGCAGCTCTGGAAATACAACAAAATCTGATTCAGCATTAGATGCGACGTCTGTATAATACTCTACTTGATTGGCGAAATCCTCAAAGCTATATATTTGTCTCATCATATATTGCACAACACAAATTCGCACCGGATAGCTGCTCGTGAAAAAGCGTTTTGATTTTGGCATATATTCTACATTATTCCATTCCATTATCGTCGCATAGCTCTTTGATTGTGCATCATCTGGCAAATAGTTTGTATTGATGCGCATTAACGTAAAGCCATTAATGAGCTGAAAGGACAACACAGGATCATATATTTTATGATGCAGCACTTCCTGCACATATTCTCTAGCTGTCATTTGATCTTCATATTTATAATAATTCGGGATTCTGCCACCAATAATAATGCTTTGTAAATTTAATTGCCGAACTAGCTCTTTTCTTGCTTCATAAAGACGGTGGCCAATTTTCATTCTCCGAAAAGCTGGGTCGACCATTACCTCAATCCCATACAGATTATAGCCATCTGGATTATGATTTGTTATATAACCACCATCTGTCACTTCATCCCAAGTATGTCTTGCATCATATTCGTCGAAGTTAATAATCAAGCTCGAGCAAGAACCAATGATTTCCCCATCGTATTCCGCTACAAATTGACCTTCTGGAAAGATATCGAGATGACTGTTTAATTGATCTTTCTTCCAAGGATCCATACCGGGAAAACATTCAGCTTGTAACTTCATAATTTTATCAATATCCTGGTATTCCGTATTTCGTATGATTAATTTCTTTTCAAATTTTGACAAGTCCAATTTCGTCATAATCTTTGACTCCCTTATGTATGTTTCTTTTTTTCTCAAATAATGTTACTTTCTATTTACTATTTCTACATTTCCCCATTTTTTTCAGATATAATCTCTGTCTTTCATTAAAACTAGTTTGTTTACATCATTTCCAAATAGCTTTATACTTTTTCTATATTGAAAATGTTTTTAAGTGGTTGAATAAAGACAATAAAGGAGAATCGTATGGAAGAAAAAACAAAGAATGATTCCCGAGAGCATCTTTTATACTTAGCTTGGATTGCATCTGTTCTCAGTATGTTCGGCAGCCTATACTTTTCAGAAATTAGAGAGTTCGTGCCTTGTACATTATGTTGGTATCAACGGATATTAATGTACCCCTTTGTGATTATTTTAGGAATTGCTGTAATCCGAAAAGATTATAAAATCACTTTTTACACAATGTTTCTTTCAGGTTTCGGTGCATGCATTTCCATTTACCATTACTCGAAACAAAAATTAGCTAGCATCTTTGAAAGCTCTGCCGCTTGTGGACCAGTCCCTTGCACAGGCGAATACATAAATTGGCTAGGCTTTATCACAATCCCCTTCATGGCACTTGTTGGATTTATTATTATCTTTACTTGTAGCATCATCATTTGGAAAAAAACAAAGGAGATGAATAAATGAAAAAGGTAATTTTTTTCTTAGTTTTTATTATTATATTATTTGCAGGAGTAGCCTTTTTATCTAATATGCAAAAAGAAAAAGCAGTAGAAGGAAATTTATATGAAAAAGAGGATTTGGAACCTGAAACAATGGAAATATTAGATGATCCAAATTACCAAAATATTATTGTTCCTGATGCACTCGAGGAAAAATTAAAAACAGAAGAAGATGTTACCGTATACTTCTTTAGTTCAAATTGTGTGTATTGTAAACAGACGACACCAGAATTAATGCCACTTGCAGAGGAATTAGATGTATCGATTGATCAATATAACCTATGGGAATTCGAAGAAGGATGGGATAAGTACAATATTGATTCAACCCCAACAATCGTTCAGTACAAAAATGGAGAAGAAGTAGGTAGAATTAACGGCTATAAAGAACCTGAAGTATTTAGACAGTGGCTAGAAGAATATAGTGTTTCGAAATAGAATTCTTTAAAAATAAGCCGTCGCGGTATAAGCGACGGCTTATTTTAATTCCAGATAGGAATAATAAGTGCAAGCAATAAAAGGTTTATACTAAATACTGATTAGTTGCCTCTGCATACATACTAAAATTTGATTGATTAAAGGAACTTCCATCCTCATTGCGTTTAAAATTGTCTAAATCAAATGGGAAGAAGATATCCAAGTCCTCTAAAATTCGAACATTTTTAGCAAATAGATGTTTATATTTATGTTTATCTTCTGGAGCTTCTAAAATATTCACAAGGGTTTGAAGACTTGCAATTACTTGATAAGATGTTTTTAATGTACTTAATTGCTGTGCTTTGTCGGGAGTGATCGTAAGCACCTTTAACCGTTCAAACTTATTTATTTCCTTATCTGAAAAATAGAAAGGAAATATCTTCGAGTAAAAGGTCTGAATCAGTTCATCAATTCTTTCCTCTTGTGTTGGTGTTGATGCAAAAACTACTTTCATGAAATGAGACACCCTCTTTGTTTCTATTATTACCACTAGTCTACCATATCCCACAAAACCATTTCTGTGGTAATTAAAACCATGATATGATGACTATGTCAAATTTAAACCTATTTTTTTATGTATACTTATAGAGAAGTAAAGGAGATTTTATATGATATTTGAAAAAAAGGGAGATTGGCTTCTGCTCAAAATCCCTCTACAATGGGAAGGATTATTAATTGAAGCATTCTTTTCAGAGGTATTGTTGGCATCAAAAAAACAAATTCATCTGTTTAAAATGGAGAAAAAGGTCCAGTTAAATAACCAAAATGTTCCTTGGAATACGATGCTCAAGAAGGAAGATATTTTAAAAATAAAACTATTTCAGCCACAACCAAATGATATCATTCCGACCTATATGGATTTATCAATCCTTTATGAAGATGATTTTCTGCTCGTTGTTAATAAGCCAGCTTCTATTGATACACATCCACATTCTTCAGTAGATGCGTCTTCATTATTGAATGGAGTTGCCTACCATTTACTTATGAATGGGGAAGAAAGACCGTTAAAGCATATACATCGCTTAGATCGAGATACAACTGGCTGTGTTTTGTTTGCTAAACACGATTTAATCGCAAACATGCTCGATTATATGTTACGGGAACGAAAAATTAAAAGAACCTATATCGCTCTTGTTCAAGGATTCTTATCACAAAAAAAAGGAACGATTAATAAACCAATAGGGAAGGATAGGCACCACGGAAGCCGAAGAAGAATATCAGAAACAGGACAAACGGCAATCACCCATTTTAAACGAATAAAACAATTGCCAAATGAAGGACTGACACTTATCTCGTGTTCATTGGATACAGGCAGAACCCATCAGATAAGAGTTCATTTAAGCTCCATTCATCATCCTCTTGCTGGCGATATACTATATGGCGGAAAACCGATTTTTAATCGACAAGCTCTACATGCGGTAAAACTACAATTCATCCATCCTATCTCTAAGGAGGAAATAACTGTCTTTGCACCTCCATTAGACAAACAGCCAATTTTTCCTAATGCAAACTGGGAAGAAATATTAAAGGAAACAAAGTAAAAAGGAAATGGGCCAAAAAAGCTCATTTCCTTTCCTTTTATACCTTTTATGTTGTTTTACGCATGCCGCGCATAATTAGACTTAAAATAAAGACTAAAATAACTGCACCAATAATACTTGGAATTATTGCAAAATCTGCAATTGATGGACCCCAATCTCCAAGAATTAATGATCCTAACCATGCACCAACAAAACCAGCTATAATATTTCCAATTACTCCACCAGGAATATCTTTACCAACGATTAATCCCGCTAACCATCCAATAATACCACCTATAATTAATGACCATAGAAATCCCATATATAACACTCCTTTTATTATAGTGTTTAATTTTTTAACATGAGATAGTGAGGAATCATGCTGCAGCTTATTATTTACCCGTACGGTTTTTTTCACTATCTGCTTGTACTTATATTTACCACCCTTTGATTCTTTTAAACCTACTAAAAACATTCATTTTGTTAGGAAGATTTTGATAATATGTTTCAAAAAAAGATCTACACCATTTTATAATTTGGCATAGATCTTTTGTTCCTATTAAAATAAATAAAAGTGCAAGAAATTAAAAAATCACTTCATCTGGATTACTTCCAAGTCGTTCGTTCATATTTAATCGATCTATTTGATCCATTTCTACCAAGCTAAGTTGAAAATCAAATATCTCCGCATTTTCTTTTATTCTTTCAGGATGAATCGATTTTGGAATAATGATGTTTCCATTTTGGAGATGCCAACGTAAAATAACTTGAACTGGTGTCTTGCCATGTTTTTTTGCAATATAGTTAAGGGTTGGTTCATTTACTAATCGACCTTTAGCTATCGGTGACCAGGCTTCAATTTTTATCTCTTTTTGCTGACAGTACTCCCTTAATTTCTCTTGCGAAAGTCTTGGATGGAGTTCAATCTGATTAACGGTTGGAACCTCATTCGCATTTGCTAGCAAATGCTCTAAATGATGTTCCTGAAAATTACTTACTCCAATTGCCTTAACGACTCCTTCGTCATACAGTCTTTCAAGTGCTTTCCATGTTTCGACGTATTTATCTTTTCCTGGCCAATGAATTAAATATAGATCAAGATAGTCCAAATCCAATTTCTTTAAACTCGCTTCAAATGCACGTAGTGTAGAATCATACCCTTGGTCTTCATTCCAAACTTTTGTGGTGATAAATAGAGAATTCCTCAAGACAGCGCTTTCTTTTATCGCTTTACCTACCCCTTCTTCATTCTTATAAATGGCGGCAGTATCGATAGAACGATAGCCAAGTTCCAAAGCTGCTTTTACCGTTTGGATTACTGTCTCTCCTTCTTCTACTTTAAAGACGCCGATACCTAATTGAGGTATCTCTACTCCGTTATGTAGTTTCACTTTATGTTCGATGCTTTTGACCAAACAAAACACCCCCAAAATCAGAATTATCCATATAATAACACTTATTTGAATACTTCTCTATAATTTTGATTTAACTTTTTCATATAAATACTCGTTCAATAACCTCTTCTTGCTTCTAACAACAAAAAGACTACTTCTTAATATATTTTGAATTTAAGATAAATAGAACGATTTTCTCCCACCATTTCCAAGGAAGCATGTTCTTTAACAGGATTGTACTTCTCGTTCCTTTCCCAATGACATAGCGCAATCTTGGATGCTTTGTTTGAGCGATCGCAACTACTTTTTTCGCTACTTCCATTGGATCTCCATCCTTTATTCTATTTCTTTGTAAATATGTATCCAATTGTTTCATGTATGAAAAATACGGAGAAGAAGACAAGGTGGATTTTACGGTTACCTTCTTTCCTGTAGTCCAAATATTAGTTTGAAAAGATCCAGGTTCTACAAGAATTACCGGAATAGAAAAAGGAGCCAATTCTAATCTTAAGCTCTCACTCCATCCTTCTAATGCAAACTTAGAAGAGACATATGGTGATAAACCCGGAAATCCAATTTTTCCACTTATACTACTCATATTAATAATCATTCCACTCCCTTTCTCTCTCATGAAAGGAAGTACACTTTGCGTTACACGAATTGCCCCCAAAAAATTTGTTTCCATCTGAAGCTGATATTCATCAATCGGAATTTCCTCCGAAAAACCACCTCCAGCATAGCCAGCATTATTTATCAATAAATCGACTTGTCCAATATCCTGCAACATTAACGTTAAGTTCTCTACCGATTGGGCAGAAGTAATATCCAAAGAGGTGATCTTAATATTGGATATTACCCCTAATTTTGTTGCCGTATCGATTAATTGTTTTCCTTTGTTCCTATCTCTCATTGATGCTATAACGATATATTCTGATTTTGCAAATTCTAGTGCCATTAATTGACCAAATCCACTGTTTGCTCCTGTTATTAAGACTACTTGCTTCTCCACTTTTTCACCTTTTTCTTCCTTTATATTACATCCATTATTCGCTTAATAATCATTTATTTTCTTGATATTCCTTCCTTAATATGGACATCATATAAATTGATTGGTAATTATTATTTATTTTTATTGCTTCTCGTTGTAATCCCTCTATCTTAAATCCCTCTGATTCATATAGAGATTTTGCACGGAAGTTGTGATCTACTACCTCGAGCCATAATCGATTTGCATGCATGTCAGTAAAAGCCCATTGTTTTATTAAGTGCAACATTTTTCTTCCATATCCTTTTCCTTTTTCCGAAAAAGCAATTCTTTTTATTTCCATGCTATCATTTTCATCTTCCAATCCATTTATTAGGACATAGCCAACTGGTTTATTCGATAATCTTTCGATAACAAGTAAATGTAATATATTAGGATTATCTGTAAGCGCCCTTTTATGTTCCTGTAAGGACCATTGTAATATATAAGGACTATTAGTAGGATCTTTTTCTGTTTTTCGCACATAAGTTAATTCTGTCTCTTGTGTTTTTCGAATAAGAATCGTGTCATCGATTAACACGGTACCTCCTCCTCCCTAGGAATTATGTTATTACTATATTCTAGAATAACAAATTGGACACGGTTGTTAGGAAAGGAGAAATCGAAGGGAATATCACTAAAAATGTTAAATTAGTGCAAACTTTGTAAATATGTAAGGCTATTTTCTTAAAATTTCGTAAATCAAATATTAAGATTTTGTAAATTTATTAAAAAAACACTAGGCTATTCGACAAGTTTCCTATAAAATATGTAAGGCTTAGTCATAATTTGTTATATATTAATGGAGGTAACCGCAATGGTTTTTAAAAAACAAGATAAGTTTGCTGTTATGTTAAAAAATATCGCTTCAAATTTAAAAGAAGGAGCAGACTTTTTTGCTGACTATAAATTGACAAATGTTAGCGATTTAAAAACTTTTTCTGAAACAATGAAAGAAATCGAAACAAAAGGTGATACATATGTTCATGAAGTAATCACTGAATTAAATAAAGCATTTATTACACCGATTGAAAGAGAAGACATACTAGCTCTTACGATGAGTATGGATGATGTATTAGATGGTTTAGAGCATACTGCAGCACTATTTGAAATGTACAATATTATTAGTGCAGATGAATATATGCTTCGCTTTGTGGAAGAAATAAAGAATTGTGCAGTTGAAATTGACAAAGCAGTAGACCTACTTACAACAAAGAAATTACCTAAAATTAGAGAGTATGCTATTAGAATTAAAGATCATGAATCAAAATGTGATGGCATTTTACGACAATCTATTAAAAATCTGTTCTCTGTAGAAAAAGATCCAATTCGCATTATCCAATATAAAGAAGTTTATGAAAATCTTGAGGATATTGCAGACTACTGTCAAAGTGTCGCAAACACACTTGAAAGTATTATTATGAAGAACGCGTAAGGAGTCTTTTTCCAATGAATACATTATTAATACTTACTATATTAATCGTTGTCTTTGCATTAGCATTTGACTTTATCAATGGCTTCCATGATACAGCCAACTCCATTGCGACTGCAGTGTCAACAAAAGCATTAAAACCAAAGCATGCGATTATTATGGCAGCATGTATGAACTTTGTTGGTGCAATGACATTTACAGGCGTTGCAAAAACAATTACAAAGGGGATTGTAGACCCATTTGCTTTAACAAATGGTTCACTCGTTATCCTTGCTGCATTGATTTCTGCAATTATATGGAATTTGGTTACATGGTATTTCGGAATACCAAGTAGCTCATCCCATGCAATTATTGGGTCAATCGCTGGAGCTGCTATTGCTTCATCTGGATTCTCATCGCTTAATTATACTGGTTTTATTAAAATTATTGAGGCATTGATTCTCTCACCAATCATCGCCTTTGTTGTTGGATTTATCATATACTCCATTTTTAAATTCTTCTTTAGGGATTTAAATTTAACAAAAACAAATAGACGGTTCCGTTATTTTCAAATATTCACAGCAGCATTGCAATCTTATACACATGGAACTAATGACGCTCAAAAAGCAATGGGAATTATCACAATGGCATTATTAGCTAATAATTATGTTTCAACTGGTGATGTGCCATTTTGGGTGCAATTAGCATGTGCTACTGCAATGGGACTCGGAACTTCTGTCGGTGGATGGAGAATTATTAAAACAGTTGGTGGAAATATTATGAAAATCCGACCAGTAAATGGCGTTGCAGCTGATTTATCAGGGGCAATGATTATTTTCGGATCAACTTTAATTCATCTTCCAGTTAGTACAACCCATGTTATTTCTTCTTCTATTCTTGGTGTTGGATCAGCACACCGCTTAAAAGGGGTTAAATGGGGAACAGCACAACGAATGATTATTACATGGGTAATTACATTGCCAATTTCAGCAAGCATCGCTGCAATTTGTTACTACATTCTTCATTTCTTTTTTTAATAAAAAAAATTTAGTACTATAACTAAAGCAAAAAGAGGCTGGGACATAAACATTTCAGCTAACAATAAATACG
>NZ_JVDT01000232.1 GCF_001076885.1 Bacillus sp. 522_BSPC | reverse complement strand
GAAAAGTATACGATGTATACACACTCCCCTGATCGGAGTGTATAATAACTCCTTCTGGCTGATTGCGTTTATCCAAAGCATCCTGCAGTGTATCAATTACTAATGTCGTTTGTTGATGATTATAAATCTTATAAGCTACGATTTCATTATTATACAAATCCATAATCGTAGACAGATATAATGTTTCGCTGCCATACTGGATATACGTAATGTCCGTTACCCACTTCTCATTTGGTTTACTTGCACTAAAATCACGATTAAGAATATTAGGTACAATGACTTCACTTTCTCCCTGCGATTTCCACTTGCGTTTTGGTTTCACCTTACACTGCAAATGATGCTTCTGCATAATGTTTTGAACTGTGTTCCTATTAAGATGAATATGATGTTCTCGCTTTAGAATAGCTCTAATTTTCCTATGACCATTTCTATATTTAGTAGCCTTACAGATTTCAATAATTAACTCTTCATGTTCATTCCGATATTCACCAAACCCTTTAGTCCAACGATAATAGCTAGCACGTGGAATCCCTAAAACTTTTAAAATGGAAGTAACGGTATATTTTTCACGAAATTGTTCAACCAATTGTACTACTAGCCCTTTATCGACTCCTTTCTCATCGCCATATACTTTTTTAGAATTTCATTCTCCATTTTTAGGTGAGTTAGTTGATTACTTATTCGCTCGTCCTTACTTAAAGAATCGGGCCCATGCCCAAATGTATATTGTTTACCAATTGGCTGATCAAACCGATACATTTCTCCATTTTTGTACCATCTCATCCAAGTTTCAATTTGAGTTTTATTTTTGATTTTGTATTTGTTCATAATTTCCCGTGTTGTTAATTTTCCTTCAAGCTTATCTCTTACTACCGCCCATTTAATCTCTTTTGTATATACAGTTTTTTTGCCCACGCAAAAACACCTCCGAATAATGTCACAATACTTATCTCAAGTATTGCCATTTTGGAGGTGTTTTATATTGTCTCACTATTTTAGGTTAGTCCAAATAGCGTCGATTTGGATGTCCCTTTTTTGTTGTTATTAAGCGATTTGTATTTAAAGAACTGAACTTTTGGTATACAAAATCGCACCTGAAAAAGTTGTGTTACAGGACTTTCTGTAACGGTAATATTTAATAAGCCTTTTTATGCTCCATTAAAATTCTGTTATGGTAATTGTGAAAAAATGTACTTAAACAAACGGTGCAGGTTTGTTTAATAAAAAATTTATCTTTACCCTGTACTATGGTACAGGGTTTATAATTTATTAAGAGGTGAATATAGTGATGTTTCTTATTGGTGAACTTGCAGGAAAATGTGGTGTGAATAAAGAATCGATACGATATTACGAAAGAATGGGAATAATATCGGAGCCATCCCATACAGATTCGGGTTATAGGATGTATCCATCAGAAACAGTTGAACGCATAAGGTTTATTAAACGAATGCAAGAATTAGGATTTTCTTTATCTGAAATTCACAAATTACTCGGAATTGTTGATAAAGATGACGAACGGTGTATGCATATGAATGATTTTGTAGTAAATAAAATTGATGAAGTACAAAGGAAAATTAGAGACTTAAAAAGAATAGAACTTATGCTTTTTGAATTGAAAGAATGCTGTCCTGATGAAAAATCTTTATATGAATGTCCAATTATAGAAACTTTATTGAAAGAGGAGAAGGTGGGGGAATAATGGAAGATTGTTGTAGTAATCTTAAAGAAACGAAAACGGTAAACAATGTTGGTAACTGTACGATATGTAATAGTAAAGGTAAAAAAGTAAAGCTAATTACACTAAAATCAATCCTTAAACCGTCTGCATTAGAGACATTAGATGCAAATAAAAATCACTATTTTTGTTCAACCAAAGACTGTAAGGTAGTCTATTTTGATACAAGTAATAAAAAGTATCTTATATCAGATATAAAGGTCCCAGTTCATCAAAAGGATGATTCACCAACAACACCGATTTGTTATTGTTTTGATTGGACTAAAAACAGAATAAAGGAATATATAGGAAAAGGACTTACTCCTAATCCAGTTGAACATATTCGTGAAAACATAAAAGAAAACCGATGTGGATGTGAAGTGAACAATCCACAAGGTAGCTGTTGCTTAGGAAATGTAACAGCTTATATTAGAGAGCAATCCTAAGAACTAATGCGTTAGGGTGCTTTAGTTAAACAAAAATAAATAATTAATACACAAAAAAACACCGTACTAATTTCGGTGTTTTTTGTATGAGATTTAACTTGCTATTTTCCCATCTATTTTTAGTTTTGTACTCCAAAACAGAACCCGTTACACTTCTGGCCTTTTTTTATTTCAACTAATATTTACTATTATTCTTTTACCTTCAATAATCGTAAGCTGTTTAATGTTACAAGCAATGTCGCTCCCATATCGGCAAATATCGCGATCCATAGTGTTAACCAACCAGGCATAACTAACAGTAAGGCTACTAATTTAATTGCTAATGAGAAGGTAATGTTTTGCTTGATGATCGCCAAAGCCTTACGGCTCAATTTTATCGTATATGGCAATTTGCTTAAATCGTCAGACATTAACGCAATATCAGCCGTTTCTAACGCTGTATCAGTCCCAGCACCACCCATTGCTACACCAACAGTGGAAGCTGCAAGTGCTGGAGCATCATTCACACCATCTCCAACCATTGCCACGCTTTGATGTTTACCACGAAGTTCTTTAATGGAATTCAGCTTATCTTCTGGAAGTAAATCAGCTTTAATGTCCGAAACACCCACTTGTTTACCGATGGCAGTTGCTGTACGTTGGTTATCACCAGTCAGCATTACTGTTTCAATTCCCATATTGTTCAATTTACTGATGACAGTTTTTGATGTTTCTCTCATTTCATCTGCTACGGCAATTAATGAAAGGATCTCTCTTTCCGTTCCTAGCACCATCACGGTTTTCCCTTGGGTTTGCATTTCAGTAATCTTTTGTTTTCTACCACTTTCAATGCTTCCGTGCAATTCCTCGAAAAGATTTGGACTTCCTACATAATACATTTCATTTTTTACTTTGGCTTTTACACCTTTACCAGTAATAGATTGGAACTCTTCGACGGTCACAGCATTAAAGTTCAAACCATTTTCTTCTGCTTTTCTCATAATCGCTGAAGCAAGTGGATGTTGTGAGCCTTTTTCAATGGCTGCCGTTATTGTCATCAATTCATTTTCATTTCCAACATACGTCACGATGTCGGTTACAGCCGGAACACCTTTTGTTAATGTTCCTGTTTTATCAAAAGCAATAACTTTAAGAGCTCCAGCTTCTTCTAAATGAATACCACCTTTTATCAAAACACCATTTTTCGCTGCATTTCCTATTGCAGTAACAATTGAGACAGGAGTGGAAACAACCAAGGCACACGGACATCCAACTACTAATACGGCTAAACCTTGATAAATCCATTCACTCCAATCCCCACCAAATAGTAATGGAGGAACAACAGCAATTAAAAGAGCCAAAATCACAATCGCTGGTGTATAGTATTTCGCAAATTTATCAACAAACGCCTGAGAAGGTGCTCGTTCCGCCTGAGCTTCTTCTACAAGATGAATAATCTTTGAAAGGGTGGTGTCTTCAACTCGTTTTGTTACTTTAACTTCGAGCAATCCTTCTTCATTCAAAGTTCCTGCAAAGACTTCATCATCAATTGTTTTTGTTACTGGAACACTTTCACCTGTAATCGCAGCCTGGTTTAACGTAGATGTACCTTTAACAACTAATCCATCCATCGCTAATTTTTGACCAGGCTTTACGATCATAATATCTCCGACTTGAATATCATCAACGTGGACCATCATTTCTTCATTCCCACGACGAATTAATGCTTCTTTTGGTGCAATATCCATCAATGATTCAATGGATTGGCGAGCTTTATCCATCGAATAACGCTCTAATGCTTCACTGATAGCAAATAGGATAACAACGGTTGCTCCTTCGCCCCATTCACCAATTATTGCAGCACCGATAATCGCAATGGTCATTAGGGTATTCATATCGAACTGTAATCTGCTTAAATTCTTAAGGCCTTTAATAAATAGCGAATATCCGCCAATTAGGATAGAAGCCGCGTATCCAATCGTAGGTAGTAAATGTTCCTCACCGTATTGCTCCCCTAAAAACCAACTAATAACAAGCAATATCGCTGAAATATATACCTTAATGTTTTCTTTTTGCTTCCAAAAAGGTTCACGTTCAACTCTTTGTTCTTTTTCATCCCGGATCTTTAAATTTTCAAATGCTCCTGCTTTTTCTAATTCTTCAATTGTTGTTATACCTTTAACATAAACTTTAGATGCTCCAAAGTTTACTTTCGCATCCTGAACACCTGGTAATTCTTTAACATTATTTTCAAAAATGGCAGCACAGTTGGTACAAGTAAATCCTTGAACTCGATAGGCTTTAATTTCTTTTTCAGATAGTTTAGCTTGTTGATCAGCCATTTACCTTCACCTCTTTCTTATGTGCTAATGCAACCATCATAATCTGTCTAATGTGTTCATCATCTAACGAATAAAACGCGAGTTTTCCTTCTTTTCTAAATTTCACAACACCTTGCTTATGAAGAGTTCGCAAGTGATGGGATGCATTTGCAACTGTGACACCTACAATATTTGCTATATCACACACACATAACTCTTCATCTTGACATAATGCATAGGTAATTTTTGCTCTATTTTCATCAGCAATCGCTTTTAACATTTGGGCAACACTAACAATATCAACCGCTTGTAAATCCCCTTGTATTCGATTGACCTTTTCTTCGTCATAACAATAAATCTCACAAGTATCTTTCTTGTTCATTTTCTCACTCCATTCTCATTCAAACGTTTACTTGAATATAGTATACTCCTTTTTCGATAATATTCAAGTGGATACTTGAATGAAATTAAAAAAATATTCCTCCTTATTTAAAGTCTCATTTTTTTAATAAAAAAACCCGTCCAAAGATAGACGAGTTTTTTGCTTTTATTCTGCCATTTTCTATGGCAATTTAGTTGTCATTTGAGCTAGTTTTTTTGAAAAAGCACCTCAAAACGGAACCCTTTAACTTGTTAAGCAGGCTTTTTTGTATGAATGAAATCATCTAAAGCTACAAGAAATAAATCTTGTTAAATTTGTTTAAATAGTCTTGAATGAAAGCTTTGTTCAAATTATAATAAATAATGAAAATCATTATCATTTAGTATTTCGTTTAT
Organism: Bacillus sp. 522_BSPC; assembly: GCF_001076885.1. GTDB lineage: Bacteria > Bacillota > Bacilli > Bacillales > Cytobacillaceae > Niallia > Niallia hominis. Next base: position 2,432 of record NZ_JVDT01000232.1, on the reverse strand, counting down.
ATGTAGGGAATAAAGAAATGAATAAATGAGAAAATAAGAAAAGTGTAAATAGAGGATTATTTTAACAGCTGTTTAATTCTACAGAAAAAATATAATAGATAAATTCATGAGAGAAATAAAGGAGGGGAGAATAAGTGGATATACTATCAACAGACAAACTTAAAATTGGATACGAAGACAAAATTATCGTCCATGATTTAAATTTACGTGTCCAAGAGGGAAAAATCACTACTATTATTGGACCAAATGGTTGCGGAAAATCAACGATATTAAAAACACTTGCGCGGATCCATAAGGCAAAAGCAGGATATGTTTATCTTGATGGAGAAATGATTCACAAAATACCAACAAAAAAAATTGCGCAAAGAATGGCAGTTCTTCCTCAATCTCCAGAAGCTCCTAATGGATTAACGATATTTGATTTAGTATCCTATGGGCGATCACCTCATCAAAGAGGCTTTGGACGCTTAGGGGAGAAAGACAAAGAAGTAATAAATTGGGCGTTGGATGTCACTGGGTTAACGGAATTGAAAAACCAGGAAGTCGATACGTTATCAGGTGGACAGCGACAAAGAGCATGGATTGCCATGGCGATTGCACAGGAAACAAATCTTCTTCTCCTAGATGAACCAACAACCTATTTGGATATGGCTCATCAATTGGAAGTTTTGAAATTATTAAAGAAATTAAATGAAGAAGAAAATCGAACGATTGTGATGGTTATTCATGACCTTAATCACGCAGCGAGATTTTCGGATCATATGGTTGCAATGAGAAATGGTCAATTAATGAAAGAAGGAACGGCAGAAGAAGTAATGACAGAAGAGGTATTAAGAGAAGTTTTTCAAATAGATGCTGTCGTAGTAAAAGATCCGAGAACCAATAAACCAGCATGCCTTTCCTATGATTTATTGCATCAAAAGGAAAAGGAAAAGGAATTAGTAATGGCCGCTAAGTAATCAATAAAAAGAGATTGCTTAGCTTTTTTTGTATTTTTCAACCTGTTAAATGCTGTTTACCATCCAGCACATCCAGCATGAATAAGCAAACTGGTCTTCCCCCTTTTCTTAGCATGAAGAGAAGGGGAGTTTCATATAATGGGATTGAGTATGATTTCACATAAATTTGCTTAATAGCGTCGTACCATTTTATAATTTTGGTATACTATTAGAATAGTGTAGTCAGAAATACGTACAGAAGGTTGAGATTAATGGATAAAAACATATTAATTAAAAAATTTCTAGAAATATTGCCTAATGAAAGTGTAAAGATTGATGAGGCGTTAAATAAATATACGTATACGAAAATTGGTGGGAAGGCTGATTTCTTGCTTTTTCCTCTTACGTACGAGCAATTACAGTCTGCGTATAAATTGGCATTAAGCGAAAATATGCCAATCACTATTTTAGGAAATGGTTCAAATGTGCTAATTAGAGATGGCGGAATTCGTGGAGTTGTATTTAATTTGACAAAGCTTGATGCTATTTCCCTTGATGGTAATAAAGTGATTGCTCAAAGTGGTGCTCCAATTATTGAGACATCTAGATTTGCCCTAGAGCATTCTTTAACAGGACTCGAGTTTGCTTGTGGCATTCCAGGTTCTGTAGGAGGAGCGTTGTATATGAACGCTGGTGCTTATGGGGGGGAAGTTTCTGACGTATTGGAAGCCGCAAAAGTTTTAACTAGAACTGGGGATATTCGCACAGTAACAAAAGCAGAATTAGAGCTTGGCTACCGTACAAGTAGTATTGGAAAAAATGGCTGGATAGCATTAGAGGGAACTTTTTCCCTTGAAAAAGGAACATATGCAGATATCAAAGCGAAAATGGATGAACTTACTTTCTTAAGAGAATCAAAACAACCATTAGAATATCCTTCATGTGGAAGTGTGTTTAAAAGACCGCCTAACCACTTTGCGGGGAAGCTTATTCAAGACAGCAGACTTCAAGGAACGAAAATTGGCGGTGCGCAAGTATCTACAAAACATGCTGGTTTTATCGTAAACGTAGAAGATGCAACAGCAAATGACTATCTATCTTTAATAAAGCATGTGCAAAAGACGGTAAAAGAAAATTTTAACGTAGACCTTGAAACAGAAGTAAGAATCATCGGGGAAGAATAGAAAATCTACCCGTAAAAAAGGATTATTGTTATAGGATGAGGCTGGGACAAAAGTATTTCAACTAATAATAAACACGAACTTTTGTATAGTTAGTATACATAAAAGTTCGTGTTTTTCAATTTGAAAAAAAGTTTAAAAACGAAGTGGAATGGAGCGGAGGACGCTTGACTCCTGCGGGAAATAGAGACGCTTAAGGCCCCGCAGCGCATGCGAGAAGGCTCAGCTTCCTCCCCCGGCGCATCGTGCGTCTGTAGCGCAATGGAACTACTTAGTTTTTACACTTAACTATATTTAAAAACATAGATAACCA
>NZ_JVDT01000231.1 GCF_001076885.1 Bacillus sp. 522_BSPC | reverse complement strand
TGCTCTTATCCTAACAAATTTTATTTAGGACTTACATGTATGCCTTCACTCTCTCGCCAATCTGCGTAAAGTATACGCTTTACATTATCATATCCATTGGTAGTTAATTGGTTATCTAACCACTGTTGATCAAATCCGAGTTCATGTAAATTATCCCATAAAATTTCCCCATCTATAATTAACGATGTTGGGAGGTCTACTGGACTTTCTGGAAGATTGAGATCTTGCTTGTCTGGTTTTTGATACTTGGATTTTAATAATAAACTTATTTGCCCATTAGCTTCCAATATACCGTATTTGACTTCGCGAACTGAAAAGACATTATTTTGACGGAGTATACTCAATACTTGATTTACATCCAATTTGTTCTTTGTAAGTAACTTCCTGTCCATAACACCATCTCGAATGATGATGTTAGGATTGCCTAATAAGAGAGAACGTGTCGATTTATTTTTTAGAGTCATAAACTCTATTCC
>NZ_JVDT01000006.1 GCF_001076885.1 Bacillus sp. 522_BSPC | reverse complement strand
AGAGCTAAATTAAAGATTGTTCGTCTTTAAAGACTAGTTATTTACTTATGTCCCAGCCTCAATATATCTTCCATACCAATTTTCAACTTACTGCTCTAGTCGCCACTAACACCTTTATTGACTAGGTTATTTACTTTTATGTTTTTCGCGAATAATCCTGTATAAATAAGAACAGTCCCCACCATCACAATAATGCCAATGTAGACAGACATCATCGTTGGAATTAAAAATGCCCCGATAATAATACTAGCTCTTGCAATTAAATCTGCTCCACTAAATGACAAGTTGGAAAAAGCAGAGTAAGATCCACGTTTATCGCTTGGAATCATATTCGCCTGCTCTGCATTTCGAATCGGTGAATAAATTAATTCGCCTATCGTTGCTATCAAATTAAATAAAACAAGCATATACCACGTGTTTGACGAAGTAACAGTCGCATATCCAATTCCATACAGAATAAGACCTGTTATTAAAGCATTCTTTTTATTGATCTTATCTGTGAACCGATTGATAATAAAAGTAAAACAAACTACAAGCAGCATATTTTCTATATTTAATATACTTAGCATTCGTACCCCAACAATTTCAAAGCTTCCAATACGAACTGCTTCAAAAGTTTCAGCAAGGCGAATCCCAATATAACTATTTAATGAAAATTCAGCTGCAAAAATAAAGGTGGAGCCTGCAACCACTTTTACAAAGGCTACATCTTTAAACGCCACTTTATAATTGCTAATTAAGTCAACCAAGACATTCTTGTGCTTTTTGTGTAACTGATTTGTGAACTTGTCCTGCAGCCAAATCCCATAGGCAATTGGAATCATTGTAGATGTACAAGTCAGCATGATGAATAATTCTTTCTGATGATTCAAATATAAAAGTCCTCCAATTGCTGCCCCAATAGCCATCGATAAATTCACTAGCCAGTAATCCAGTGTATAAACGGCCTTTCTATTTTCTGGTGTTGTGGAATCAATAATAATCGCATGCATTGCAGGTCTCCCTAGACTGCTTGTAATAATAAATCCAACATACGCCAAAGCAAACAAGACAATTACTTTATTGGTCGGAAATAGACTGATCGTCATGATTAAAAAGAAGAGTGCATTCAGCCAGGATGTTATCATTAAAACCTTTTTTCTGGGAAAGCGGTCAGAAATGTATCCTCCAACTAAATTAATCATAAATCCGATAACCACAGTACTAATCAAAAATAACCCCGCCCAAATTTTGTTTAATTCCTGTGCAAAGAATAAAGCCATAAATGGCATAACAGCTGATGAAACCGCCCGATTAAAGAAAGAGGTAATCATCCTAACTTTGATATTTCTCGGTAATTCCTTCCATTTCATGTTGTCTCCCCCTTGTTATTACTGTATATTAAACTAGACGAATAATTCTAAAAATAGACAATTAATAAAACAACGTCCCCTTTTAGGAGGAAAAAGGATGGATAACAAATTACTTACACTTTGGAGATATTATCCTTCAGGCAGTATTCGAATGGAGGAAATTTCTGAAACCTTGCAATTGAGCTCGAAACAAACAACACGTTATTTAAAAAAATGGATGGAGGAAGGCTGGCTATCCTTTACACCCGGACGAGGACGCGGAAACATTTCAACATTGGTATGGAAAAAAGAGGTGGAAAGTTCTTACGAAAAAGAGGTTTTAAAGCGAATTGATCTGGAACCAGTAGAACAAACAAGCAAATACTTAATGTATAATTGGTCCACAAACAGCAAAATGAGGTTAATGAATAAATTTCATACAAAACTTGGCTTTGTCCAAGAGTCGAATGATAAATTAATCGTACCAAAAAGATATCCATTCCATTCCACCCATCCACTTGAAGCTGGGGATGTCTTCAGTGCCCATTTAGTGGCAAACGTGTTTAATCGGCTTGTCACTCATACAGAAGAAGGGAAAGTATTACCTGAAATTGCCCATAGTTGGGATAGCACCACTTCTAAACTAAGACTCTATTTAAAAAAGGATATTAAATTTCATGACGGTTCCGTTTTGACAGCAAATGATGTGGCCGAATGCCTTGAAAAACTTCGGACACATGCTTATTACAAAGATTTATGGACACCTGTCAAAAGTATCGAAGTAAAGTCTCCACTTATACTGGATATTATCCATCCCAATGGATGCACCTATATCCTTCCTATGCTTAGTATGATGTGTGCAAGCATCTATAGAGAGACGAATGAAAAAATATTGGGCACCGGTTACTTCATCCTTCAACAAAACATCGATAAAAAAACAACTTTAACTGCTTTTCAAGATCATTTTCGAGAGAGGCCATTAATTGATGTAGTAGAATTCATTCAAGTTCCTGAGGATTTTAAAGGAATCTATCATTCTCCTATGGAAAAGGATACCTCTTCCTCCATCGAAGTAGAAAGCGACTCGGGGTTTGGTATCATCGTAATGAACTCCTGTAGAAATTCTGCTATTAGACAGAAGCGAGTAAGAGATTACCTCCATTGGATTATCGCTAAAAATCGTCACACAATTGGTGACCTAAGTTCAAGACTAATACCGAATGATAAGAGTATAATAGTCGGTCAAAATCAACAGCTGACTATTTCTGAAGTAGAACGGCCAACATTTTCTAAACCCATTGTGATAAGAGGTGCTAGACATACTGCTAATACCACACAATGGCTTGCAGAAATATTCGCAAAAGAAAAAATCCCTATAGATATTCAATGGTTTTCCTTTGCTGATATATTAACAAAGCATCCTAAGACATTAGATGTAGATCTTTTCGTACATGGAGAAGTTTTTGAATTCAATCAAGATTTTTCCTTTTACTATTTTTTAATGAATGGGTTTTCTCCGCTTTCCCAAATGATAGCAAACAATGGAACACTTACAAACTTAATGGGAAAATATAAGGATACACCATTTGAACAATGGACAGCTTTAAACCTAGAAATCGAAAAAAAATTGATTAATCAATCGATTATGATTCCACTTTATTATCAAAAGCGATATATTCCATTTTCAACCGATATAAGCAATATTAAAATTAGCCATTTTGGCTATGTAGATTTTTCAAAAGTATGGGTTCGGCCGAAAGAATGAGTGGTATAGGAAAGACACAATCTCAGGATTTTTTTAATGAAATGCATTATTAACTTAGTAAAACAGCACATAGAGTTCCAGAAGATATGGCAATATAAAAAGATACACTGCTGGACTCTATGGAAAGGAACTAAACAGATGAAGATTCGCTTTGGCTATGTGGCAAATGCATTAGGATTATGGGATGCAAGTCCTTCAAAGGCTTTAACCTTCTCTCGATATTCAGCCCTTCCTAAACAGGAAGCCACAGAAAAGCTACTTGCTGTTACGGCTCAAAATTTAAAAAATACGAAAAGAATTCTCTACTATAATGCCGCCAATGAGATTTCATTGTATCGGTTATCCAGTTCGTTAGTGCCATTAGCAACTCATCCAGAGTTAGAATGGGATTTCATTACTCCCTTTAAAGAGCAATGGAGAGAACTTGGCCAATTAATTAGACAATTTAAACTTCGGGTTAGTTTTCATCCCAATCAATTTACACTTTTTACTAGCCCTAGAGAAGAAGTAACCATAAATGCTGTAAAGGATATGGAATTTCATTATAAAATGCTAAAAGCCATGGATGTACTCGATACTAGTATCATTAATATTCATATTGGTGGGGCATATGGAGATAAAAATACTTCTTTACGTCGATTTCATCAGAATATAAAACAATTGCCTGTAGAAATCAAAAATCAAATGACGCTTGAAAATGACGATAAAACGTATAACGTGAAAGAAACACTGATAACTTGTGAACAAGAAAACATTCCGATGATTCTTGATTATCATCATCATATGGCAAATAACGAGGATATAGATTTATCTCTTTATTTAGAAAGAATTTTTAACACATGGAATAACAAAAAAATGGTCCCTAAAGTACATATTTCTTCACCAAAATCGATCCAAGCCTTTCGTTCTCATGCTGACTTTGTTTCCATTGACTTTGTACTCCCCTTTTTAAAAATGGCAAAAAATCTTAAACAGGATTTTGACATTATGATAGAAGCAAAACAAAAAAACCTTGCCATGTTGAAGCTGATTGAGGACATCGCATCTATTAGAGGAGTAAAACAGACTTCTGGTGGAACGATAGAATGGTAGGAATGACTTTTGAATTATATATTAAGAGGTGACATCTATTGACCATTGTCCGACTTGGATACGTTGCGATGAGCATGATTGTAAAAAATTCATCCCCATCAAAAACAATGACATATACTCAATTTCAGAAAATCGAGGATCGGGAAGCAGCACTCCGTAAGTTAGAACGGATTGCCTTACAAAACCTCCAGAATACCCTTCGCCTCTTAAGGCACACTGCAGCTTCCGATATACATTTTTATCGTTTAACTTCAAGGCTTATTCCGTTGGCAAACCATGAGGAACTTCTTGATTGGGATTATATGAAACCACTAAAGGAACCTTTAGGAGAATTGGGGGCATTTGCAAGAAAACACAAAATGAGAATCGATTTTCATCCTGATCACTTTGTTCTCCTTAATTCGCCTCAGAAGCATATTTTGAAAAACTCGATTAAAACGTTAAAATTGCACTATTTATTATTAAAAGGGATGGGCATAGATACAATGCATCGATGTGTCATGCATGTTGGAGGAAATTACAAGGACACAGAAGAGTCTTTAGAACGCTTTATAGAAAATTGGATGCTTGTCCCAAGATCACTTCAAACCATGATTATGCTTGAAAATGATGATACCTCCTTCACTTTTGAGAATACACTTTACTTATGTGAAAAATTAGGAATTCCGCTTGTATTTGATTATCACCACCATCTTGCTCACCATTCTAATAATCCCCATTGGGAAAGTAACTGGGACCGGGTCATCCAAACATGGAGAGATTCTTCTCTCCCCATTAAAATGCATATTTCGAGCCCAAAAAGTGATAAACTTTTTCGGCATCATGCCGATTATATCGATATAAATATGTTCTTCGATTTTCTAAAAAAGATTAACGGAAGTATAAGCCAAATCGACTGTATGATTGAAGCAAAAAAGAAAGATAAGGCACTTTTTAAACTTATGAAAGAAGTTAAATTACGAGGGGACGTGGAGATTATTGATGGCTCTTCTTTCCGTCTAAAGTAAAAGGAAAGAAGAGTCTGTTGAGTGATTCATTCATTTTCTAATGATAACTCTTGGGGCGGTTCACCGTGCATATTTAAAATCCGAACCACTTCAGGAGTTATTTGGAGATATACATAGTTTGGATCTTCAGGCCCTTCAAACCATTCTTGAAAAGAGTCATCCCAAAACTGTTTTTTCAATGTTTCTGTATTGTTAATAGCAGACTTCCCTGTTATTTCAATATACGTATCACTTTGCCCCTTTTCTTCATATCCTAACAATACAGCAACGTAAGGATTTTTTTCGATTTCCTCTATCTTTTCTGTATCCATTTGAGTTGGTGTATATAATGTTAAATCATCATTGTAATATGTCATATATCGTGAGTGGGGTTTATTATTTTCAACAGATGAAAGTATTCCTGTCCTATGACCTGAGATAATTTTAATAGCCTGATTTTTAATGTCTTGATTTGTCATAATCTGTTCTGCTCCTATTTATTGTTAATTTTCTACTTTTATTAGTGTTCTAATTGATTGAATTCCTGCATGCATTCTTGAACCAATGTAACCCCTTGACTCATAGTTGCTCCGCCTCCAAATGCAGCAGTTACACCCACAGCTTCTAAGATTTCCTGTTCGGAACAGCCTTGATCCAAACATCCCTTTGTATGATAAATAATACAGTACTCATCCTGTGCGTGAAGGCTGATTCCTAAAGCAATTAATTGCTTTTGTTTTTGAGATAAAGCTCCTTCTCCAAAACATGCTTCTGTAAAAGCATTAAATCTACTTGCAAATTCAGGCATCTTCCCAGTAAAATCACCAAGCCCTTTTTTATACGTTAACAGTGTAGTTTCGATTGAATTTCTAGCATCCATTTCTTAAACGCTCCTTTTTATCATTGTGTATATCAGCATTATTATGAGCAAAAATAGAACGATTTAATAAGCGGATTTCATTTCCCACCACTTCCAAAAAAAGTAATACATACTTAAAGAATCCAATGTAAAAAATCTTAATAGATTGAATGTAGAAAGTGAGTGAATGACACTGTATAACGAAAACCAAACCTTTCAAGCCGGAGATATCGTCTATGTATTTTACAGAAACCCACATACCCAAGATGTAGCTAATATTCAAGCTGCAGCTATAGTTAAAAATCCTGACGATTCCAATCAATTATCTTTATTTTTATACGAAAATTACTATCCTCTATCTAACGAGGTTGCTGTATATACTACAGAAGAAGAAGCTCAGCAAGCTTACAATTACTATTATGGAGATGTTTCGGAAGGGAGATTGGAATGATTAAACCATTTACACCGAAGCTAGTTTATTTTGAACCAGATGCACTAAACTATCCATTAGGGAAAGAGCTACTTGAAAAGTTTGAGAAAATGGATGTAGAAATCCGGCACACAACTTCCCATAATCAAGTTAGAAACCTTCCTGGAGACAATGATTTTCAGCGTTACCGGGTAGCAAAATCAACCCTTGTCGTCGGCATTCGGAAGACGCTCAAATTCGATACCTCGAAGCCTTCTGCTGAATATGCCATTCCTTTTGCAACCGGCTGTATGGGACATTGTCACTATTGCTATTTGCAAACAACGATGGGAAGTAAGCCTTACATCCGTACCTATGTAAATGTTGATGAAATTTTAGAAGCTGCCGATCATTACATGCAGGAGCGCGCTCCTGAATTTACTCGATTTGAAGCATCTTGTACATCCGATATTGTCGGTATTGATCATTTAACCCATACCCTTAAACGTGCGATTGAACATTTCGGAGAATCGGATTACGGAAAACTGAGGTTTGTAACAAAGTTTCATCATGTTGATCACTTACTCGATGCCAAGCATAATGGAAAAACCCGCTTTCGTTTTAGTGTAAATGCTGATTATGTCATCAAGCATTTTGAGCCTGGAACCTCTCCTCTAGCAAAAAGAATCGAAGCTGCTGGAAAAGTCGCAAGAGCTGGATATCCCCTTGGATTTATTGTCGCTCCAATTTATCTCCATGAAGGATGGGAAGAAGGATATCTTCACATGTTCGAACGACTGGATGCTGAGTTGCCGGCCGAAGCAAAAAAGGATTTAACATTCGAATTTATCCAGCACCGTTTTACAAAACCAGCCAAAAGAGTCATACAAAAAAATTATCCGATGACAAAATTAGAGCTAGATGAGGAAAAACGAAGATATAAATGGGGAAAATATGGGATTGGGAAATATATTTATCAAAAAGAAGAAGAAGAAGATATTAAAAATCATCTTCATTCCTATATGAAAAAATTCTTTCCAGATGCTAAGTTAGAATATTTCACGTAACTAGTGGATACGGAAATGGTTACTTGATATAAAGATGTTTAAATAGCCACTTCACTTTAAAAAATAGCGGCAGCTTTCTAAATATTTTATTCAAAACCAAGCGATTCTTTTTAAATGGCTGTTTTCTAAAAGAGTGTTTCTTTTTCAATAGAAAAAACAAAATTAATTAGAAATACTGAGCTTTTGACTCCTTATGGTAAGCAAAGTGGATTCATCATAACAAACTTTACGAAAACAGCCTTTTAAATAGATTACTTTTTCTTATTCCATCTCATTCATCTTCTTCATCCTCTTCCAGCCAATCTAAAGAATAATAAATAGCACAAATATCATCATGATATCCCCATCCAATTCCATCTGTGTCACCGACAATCGAATAAAGACGATCTTTAAAAATGTTGTAAAATCCCTCGCTCTTATTGCATTCATTCACTACTTTGTTATACATGGAAACCATACTATTATAGAATTTTTCCTCTATATCACCATACGTATTGGTAAATTTTGTTCCAGTTTCAACAAAGTAAAGCATCAAATCTATTGTTTTACCCTCATCAGAGGAAAGTTTCTTAAAAGTTGAAATCGCATCTCTTGCTACTCCCAATCGCATTTTCGCAAAACCGCGCTCTGGGAAGAATTCATCCCTCACTATCTTTTTTGTTCTCTCATACAAGTCTTTAATGGCTTCTTCTCCTATAAACTTATTGGACAAATACTGCTGAACATCTTTATTAATTTTATACATCTCTGAAATTAACTGAATTAATTCATTTTGTTCCAACTGTTTTAGTTCTTTTTTTAGTTGATTTAGTTTTAATAATGCCATTTGTCCACCATTCCTTTACTATAAATTATTGCAAATGCTAATAGAATTTTCCAAAAGTATTCTACATAAAAAAGCTTTACTTTTATTTAAAGCAAAGCTTCACTAAAATGCAATTAAATTTTTCTATAAACAACACTATAATTTATCTAAATGCTAAGGAACCATATTACCAAACCATGCTAGAATCTGAGGATCTTCTATCTCCACACTCCCAATCGGAAACGGATTCCTTGATTCCGGTCCATGAAAATCACTTCCTCCAGAAATAAGAAGATTCCTATCTACTGCTAATCCTCTCCAATAGTCTTGGTCCTTCTTAGTATGTTTGGAGTGATACACTTCGATTCCATCCAAACCAGAATCGATTAAGTGATGAACATTAAAATCGTGCTTATACATTCCTGGATGAGCAAGAAAGGCAAGACCACCAGCCTCATGAATTAGCTTAATGGCATCCACTGCAGAAAAAGTTCCTCTTTCTTCAAAGCCTGGCTTCCCCTTTTTTAAAAGTTCTTCATACGCCTGTTTACTGTTGTGAAAGTATCCAGCTGCAACTAACTCATCTGCAATATGTGTTCTAACAAGAACTCCTTTTCCCACACGTGCAAGGCAATTTCCAAAAGAAATATTAAATCCTAGCGTCTTCAATTTTGCTACAATTCTTTTTCCCCATTGCAACCGATCCTCCACTCTCCAAAGGACATGTTCCTTTAAGCTTGGATGCTCTGGGTCAAAGTTGTAGCCTAAAATATGAAGTTCTCCTAAAGGACCATCTGTATTCAATTCAATCCCAGGAATAATTTTCAAGCTATTATTTCTATAGAATAGAGCCTCTTCATAACCCGCCAATACATCATGATCGGTAATCGAAATGATTTTTAGCCCCTTTTTTATACTATCTTCTACTATCTCTCGAGGATTCCAGGAACCATCTGAGTATTCAGAATGAATATGCAAATCAATCATCCTATTTCCTCCCTACCTGCTACCTACTAAAACAGCTTTTTGGGCTGTGCCAGTATATATTTTTAATGAAACAGAGTCACCTGGTAGGAATCTTTTTTCAAAAACAGAAGCATAAACATTAATCATCTCTTCACCAGACTGAATGCTGTAATGGATTTCATTCCCTTGAAATTGGGCAAATTGAACAATTCCAGTCATCTGATTCTGATCCACCTCGCCAAGCTTCCATTGCTCCGGGCGAACAGGATAAAGATTTTGAGCTTTTATTTCCTTTGCTATGCCAATATCTGTCCAAGAAACAGCAGGAAAATCAGCTGGAATAAATTTATCCTCATTCACCCACTCCCCTTTTATTAGATTGCCTTTCCCAACAAAAGTGGACACAAATACGGACTGCGGAGTATTATAAATACTTTCAGGTGTACCTATCTGCTCTATCTTCCCATGGTTCATTACAACAATTCTATCGGCCATCGCCAATGCTTCCCCTTGATCATGAGTAACATAGATAATTGTTGTACCCATTTTTCGGTGAATCGCGCCAATCTCTCTTCTCATTTCCATTCGAAGTTCTGCATCAAGCGCACTTAACGGCTCATCCATCAAGAGAAGAGACGGCTTTGGAACGATTGCCCGTGCTAGTGCAACACGTTGTTTTTGTCCACCGGAAAGTTCAGCAGGATAACGATCTTTCAAATGAGAAAGTCCTACCATTTCTAATGCTTCAGAGACCCTTTTTTCCTGCTCCTCCTTCGCATTTGTTTTGCCAAATCGATGATGCTTTAGGGGAAATCGAATATGCTCTTCTACTGTCATATGCGGCCATAATGCAAAAGATTGAAATACCATACTAATATTCCTTTTTTCAGGTGGGACAAGTTTACTGGAGCTTGCTGCTATTTCATCGTCTATGGAAATTGTTCCTTCTGTTGGTTTCATGAATCCTGCCAAAAGCCGTAGCAATGTAGTCTTCCCACATCCAGAAGGACCAAGTATAGCGATAAATTCTCCGTTTAATAGCTCCAAATCAATATTCTCAAGAGCCGTATAATTTCCATAATTCTTTTTTAACCCATCAATTCGAATCACTCTTCATCACCCTCTTCTTCCATATTTTTTCGAAAAGAACAAACAAAATCCCCATTGTTAATACTGCTGTTACAATCAATGTTGAAAATGCTGTGGAATAAGTGGAGTATCCAGCTTGCTCAAAACTAAAGATGACAACACCAATCGTTTCAGAGCCGCTTGACCATAAAAGACTTGAAACCGTAAGCTCCGTTAGAGCAGTCAAAAACACAAGAGCAGCCCCGCTTAATACTCCAGGCATAAGTAGTGGAAAAAGGATACTTTTCCATTTAACATACGCCCTTGCTCCTGAAGTTCTTGCTGCTTCCTCCATAGAAGGATCAATTTGCGAAAAGGCAGTCAGGCTTCCTCTCATTTGTAGAACCGTAAATCTAGTTATATAAGCAATCAATAAAATCCATATCGTTCCATAGACTCCTGGTTGCACACCTGGTAATGGCTGAAGCCACATTAAAATAATCGCCAAGGCAAATACCGTTCCTGGCAAAGCATACGGAATAGTAACAATGATTTCCGAAGCCTTCACAAAAAAGGATGGCTTTTTAAAGCGAATATAGGCAATCACTGTTCCAATAACCATACAGATTAACATAGTAGCAAGTGCTAGGGTTACGCTATTCCCTATCGCTGAACCGGTTTTAGCATCTTCAAATAGCAGATATCGGTAATTTTTCAAAGAAAGATTTTCCCACGAAAGCGATAATCCATATGCCCTGATAAAGGAGGTAGAAGCCATAACAATCAACGGCACAAGGGTTGTGAGCAACAAGAAAATCCATAGCGCTGACTCCGCAACGTTCCTCCACCCCCGCGTGAGATAATATCTTGGCTCTGTATCTCTTGCAGTTGTTTCACTTACATTACTTTTTCTAATAATCGCCCATTGCACCACTGTACCAATTAACGCGATCACGCCAAGAATAACGGAAAGTACAGCGGCTCTGGAAAAGGCAGATGGTCCATATCCAATTATCTGTTCATAAATATAAGTACTTAATACACGAATATTTGCTGGAATACCAAGAAAAGCAGGAATGCCAAAGTTATCAATATTAGATAGAAAAGCAAGAATACCACCACTAGCAATCCCTGGCAGCGCCATTGGAAGGATAACTTTTCGAAATACAACTCCACCAGACGCTCCGGAAGTGCTGGCAGCATATTTCAGCTCTCTTGGAATACGACGAAATACCTCCACACTCATCAAATACACAAGGGGATAATGAGAAAGCCCAAGTACAAAAATAATTCCTCCCATACTGTACAAATTAACAGATTCATTAAATAGAAACTGGATGGGACCATTTCCTCCAAAAAACTGAACCCAAGCAAGTGTTGAGATATAGGAGGGGATTAAAAACGGTAAAAAGATAAGCAATTGCAGCCATTTTTTTGCCCGGATATTCACATATGCCATTGTAAAGGCAAGCCCTACTCCTATAACTAAGGAAAGTACTGTACTGGAAATCGTAATAATAATGGTATTTTGAATCGTCCTCCAGGTTGCTTTTTCTAATAGTATTTCCTGATAAAGCATGAGACCAACTTCTTCTCCATTGGAAACACTCAGCCAAACAAGACGACAAACAGGAAGCAAAAATACAAAGATAAGCAACAGAAAGCCGGGAACGCCCCACCAATTACGGGTAAAATAAGAAAAGGAGAACGGAGATAAAGCTTCCGTTTTCCTTTCTGAACTCTGAACATGTGAGTTCATTCTGTCCACTCCTTCTTAAAAAATGTTCTATTCGCTGATAACTGTTTCAAATTCTTTTTTATCAGCATCTCTTGTCTTATACAATTCCTGCACATCTTCCGAAAGGACCTTTATTTCATCAATTGTTTTTAGTCCTTCAGGAGCTTCTATCCCTTTACGAATTGGAGTATAGCCAAGCTCTGCAGCAAGCTTTTGTCCATCTTCTGAAAGAACGAAATCAACAAAAGCCTTTGCTGCTTCTACATTTTGTGCGTCCTTCATGATTCCAATGGGTTCCGTAATAACTGGCACACCCTCTTCTGGATAAATGAGCTCAACTGGAGATCCCTCTGCTTTAGCACGTGTAACGAGATAGTCAACAATCATTCCATAGTCCTTTTCTCCGCCGGCAACACCTTTAAGTACATCGCCATTCCCCTTTGTTACTGTTACATCGTTTGCAGCAATATTTTTATAAAAATCCCAGCCAAATGTATCTTGACGTGTAAACACACCTAAATTATAAGCAGCAGCACCAGAGTATAACGGGCTTGGCATAATAATTTTTCCTTTTACCTCTTTAGAAGTCAGCGCATTCCAACTCGTAGGCATTTCTTTAACATTTTCCGTATTTACTACTAAGCCTGTAGCCATAACCTTTGTTCCAAAGTAAGTATGGTCTGGATCAATAAGCTCTGAAGGGATTTCAGTAGCTTCTTCTGTTTCATATGCTTGAAGCATATCTTCTTCCTTTAAGCTTTCAAATGTTACTGCATCTGCAACCAACAGTACATCAGCCTGAATCTTTCCAGCCATTTTTTCTGCTTTAATTTTTGAGATTACTTCTTCTGTACCAGAGCGGAAGGTTTCTACCTTTACATCAGGATATTTAGCTTGAAATCCTTCTACCAATTTGGCCGCATCTGCATCCGGCTGAGAAGTATAAAAATGGAGAGATCCCTCTACCTTCGCCTCTGTATTATTCGTATCTTCTGAAGCATTACTTGTCTCACTGCTTTCCTTACTACCGCAGCCTGCAGCAAAAGCCATCAATATTCCAAACATTAATATAAGCATCCATTTACGCATAATCTATTTCCTCCTCATCTGTACTAGCAAAAGTTAAATGGGAAAACCATCGTTCAATTTGTTCTTGTTTTCTTTTATGAAACGTCCTAAACTCAATCGGTGATACAGTGACAAACCCTGTTCTTAGTAAAAGAAAGTCACTATCCTCCTCAAAATCTTTCATATTATGTAGCTGATCCTTTAACCAATAGTAAACTTGTCCATGGGGGTCGTTTAAACCGACATAGGAATAGCGAGCAACCTTCATATCAAGTGGAACAATACGGACTCCCTTACACATCTCCCTTGATAAATAAGGTAAATTTACATTCAAGAAAATCCCCTTTGGAATCTTGTTCTGCAAAAGCACCTCCATAATAGGATAAAATAGCCTTTTTACTTTTTCATAATTAATGTCCATGTCAGAAAAGGCATTTAATGATACTGCCACAGCAGGAATGCCGTAAAGTAATCCTTCTATAGCCCCAGCCATTGTTCCTGAGTAATAAAGGTCACGACCTAGATTTGGTCCAAGATTTATTCCGGAAATAACAAAGTCAGGCTGCTGTTTCATTAATACTTCAATCCCCAGCTTCACACAATCTGCTGGTGTTCCATTAACTGCCCAACAACCTTTTACACCAGGAAATAGGGGAAGTGGCTTTGCCTTTAAAGGCACTCTCAACGTAATCGAATGACTGACTGCGCTTCTTTCCTGATCTGGACAGACCACATATACATCAGCAAAATGCTGCAACACTTCAACCAGCGCCTGAAGACCAGGAGCAAAAATGCCATCATCGTTTGTCACTAGAATCTTCATTGAGGCACCTCCTTCTGTATTTCCAGGCTTTTTAAATAGTGAAGATTATGCTTCCACCAATTTAGATTTTCCGATGCATCGAAACCTTCGACCACTACGGGGAGAGATGTGATAGCAAAAAACTCTCTCAGCATATTACGATCTAGTATGCCAGTACCAAGGGGAACATGTAGCTGACTTTCGGTATTATCACTAACATGAATTTTGTCCACATTTATTAAGTCGGCAAAGGCACGCCCGGGAGCTCCCTCCGAAATATGAGCAACATCAAAGGTTGTTTTCAGTTCCGGTATAAAGCTTGCAATCAATCGATTCATCGTATCAGGGCTTGTCACAAATTCCTTTGCTTTTACCTCCATTAATTCTATGCTAAGGGTTTTCTTATACTGCTTCGCTGTTTCTATTAAAGTAAAAATAGATTCCATCATTAAAGTCTCATATATTTCCTGTTTCATTTGGGGAAGAGTCAGCCTCCCTGGGTGGAATGTAATAGAGTCTGCACCTATCTCATCTGCTAGCTTAATGGAATGTTGAATTTGCCTTACAGAGCTTTCTCTTATTTCTTTTTCTATAGAGCAAATGTTCAAGTCCCAGCTTGCGGCATGCATAGTCAGGTTGATAGACTGATCTAGATTCGCTTTACGGATTTTTTCTGGGTTTGTCCCGTGAAACCAGACCTGTTCCGCCCAAATCTCCAGTCCTGATAGTTCGCTCTGCTTGGCAAGCTGTACCACTTCGTCTACTGGATAAGCCCAAGCTAACGTTGAAGCAAAATGCATAAAACTCCCTCACTCCTTTTAATAGAAATTAGTATCAATATGGTTTCTTCTACTAATTAAATTTTAGAAAATAAATATAAAGCTACTTTGGGGAGTAATGTAAAGTTATTATTAACAAGTTTCAGAATGTTTTTAGAGGGATACTTGATTTATCAACATGAAAGAGATTTTTTGTAAAGGGAGAGTAAATATTTTACATTCCCTTAAAATTCACCACTATTTATGAGAATGATTTTTTTTAGCATTTTTTTAATCTAGATATTTACAGCGAAAAAAATCCCCCTGCTATGGCAGGAGGATTTAAATTTTACTTTATAATGCTGGAATCACGTTTCTATTCCCTTTTTTAATGAAAAACCACTGTTTTTGTTTTCTGGAAAAATTCAATATGCTCTCTTAAAAATTCAACATAACGATCTACCTCTTCCATCGTTGAATAAGGAGAGATTGTGAAAAACTTATGTGCATATATAGATACTCGCTTATTGGAATCGGCTGCTTCTACAAGACGC
This sequence comes from Bacillus sp. 522_BSPC, assembly GCF_001076885.1. Classification (GTDB taxonomy): domain Bacteria; phylum Bacillota; class Bacilli; order Bacillales; family Cytobacillaceae; genus Niallia; species Niallia hominis. Next base: position 11,378 of record NZ_JVDT01000006.1, on the reverse strand, counting down.
TGTTTTTTTGTATTTCCAAAGAAGACGGTATCTCGTTCAGCACCAATTATTTCGGCAAACTCGTCATTAAATTGATTAATTTCATTTATTTCTTCCACTGTTAAAAGTCCACCTGATTCATCCTTCCATTTAGAAGTTTCAGGATAAAAGCGGAAGGTTGTAATCGGCGAAACTTCATTCGTAATTGCCACATTTGAAATTTCCCTTGTTAACGTCTCTCTAAATTTCATATTAACGCGAAGATAGTTGGCTAGAAGCTTTTGATACCCTTCCATCCCAAATGCTAATAAAGATGCATAGATGGAAAGAGCACTTCCCATTCGTGAACATTCTAATGTGTAGCCTGTATGATAGCTTCCATACCCACGATTCCCAACATATGGTGTTTCCTCTTCGTCTAAATCAACATATTTGAGATTCTCTCTATTTTTAATTAAAAATAAACTCGTAATATACGGTGTTTGTCCTAGCTTATGAAAATCAAAGACCATACTGTCTGCAAGCTTAATCTGTTTAAACTTCTGTTGATAGGATTTCAATACTACCTTAACATTGTCTTCCAATTGCAGTGGGTTATTATCAAAGCCGTACGCATTAAAGAAGGTGTACAATCCTCCCATTGCTGAGTCGGCATGAATATAGATGGGGCTAAGACCATGCTTGCGCTCTAGCTCTTCCGCTAGATGCTTCATGGCCTCTATATCATCAATCCCAAATGTATCAGTTGTTCCCATTGTTGCAAGTATATAAAGTGGAACACCGCCTTTTGAAATTACCTGCTCCATTTTTTCTTTTAAATCTTGGAGATTCATAGAATGATCCTGATTCACCTTCACACGAATCATGTTTTCTACCCCAATCCCCGTTGCTTCTACAGATTTATACAAGCTGTAGTGGGATAACTCTGAACAGAAGCAATAAAGATTTTTCGGAATCCCCTTTTGATTAGAGGAAGGTGCATAACGGGCAATTGCAAGGCGTAAAGAATTAAACACCGCTCCTTGTCCTCCCCAAGTTGTATATCCAGCACTTAGATTTTCATCATAGCCAATTAGCTTGGACAGCATACTTGTTATTTCGACCTCCGCTGTAGCGGCCGCCGGACCTTCTACATCCCAAAGGTTGTTCCCATTGACAAGCACCATAACTAAATTCCCAATGATACTAGCAATATTCGGAAGGGGCGCCGCATTGGCTACATAGTTTCGATTTACATATCGATGTCCTTCCACTAATTTTAGAAGCTTCTGCATCACTTCCTCCATGGATACACCCATTTTCGGAACATCTGCCTTTTCAATAACACGATTATAGTAGTCCTCTGTGTATTCTGGCATTTCTCCTAGAGTTAGTTTGTTAGGATCCTTTAATTCATCTATTTTCGTTAAAATGGTTTTAAAGTAGGACAATAATTCCTCTCTTTGAAAGTTGTTCCCGTCCATGCTTGGGAATAATTGTTGTATTTCCTTCATTATTTGACCTCCGTGATGTTCTTGCTAGAAGTAGCTTTTATTTAAACAAAGCTATAATCCAATCTGATAATCCTGCCGCATCTAAGAAAACGACAATAATCGCAATGGGAACGATGTACTTCAACAGAAAATAACAAATGGAAAAGAATGTGTATCTTACATTCGATCCTTGCTTTAATTCCGCAAATAAATCTTCTCTTGGAATTTTTCGCGATACAAAAATCGCGATTAATAAGGCACCTAATGGCATTAAAATATTACTAACCGTGTAATCCATCAAATCAAAAATAGTCTTATTAAAAAGATGGACATCTGCAAGTACACCATAAGATAGACAGGATGGAACACCAACAATAAAAATCAGCATCCCAATTATCCATGTACTTTTCTTCCGTTTACTTGCATCATTTTTCGTAACTGCTGATACTATAATTTCAATCATAGAGAATGCTGAAGTGAAAGCGGCAAATAAGAATAATAGTAAAAATGCCAAGAAGAAAAGCATCCCAAAAGGCATATGGGCAAACACTGCAGGTAAAACCGAGAATATTAAAACCGGCCCTGCATTCGGTTCCATGCCAAAGGAGAAAACACCTGGAAAAATAGCTAATCCCGCTAATAAAGCTATAACAATATTTAAGATAATAATAGAAATAGCTGATTGAGGTAGATTTTGTGTTTTAGGTAAATAAGAAGCATATGTAAGCATAACCGAAACACCTAAAGATAATGTGAAAAATGCTTGCCCAAGGGCAAATAGGATACTCTCAGATGTCAGCTTTGAAAAATCTGGTACAAGTAAAAATTTCACACCCTCCATTGCTCCATCCAAGCTTAAAGAACGAATCACTAGTATTAAAAACAAAAGCAATAACGCTGGCATCATCACTTTACTTGCTAACTCAATCCCTTTTTGAATCCCTTGAGCAACGACAAGGATTGTGACAAGCATAAATACAAGCTGTGCCGCAATAGTCGGATATGGGTTAGAAATAATGTCGCCAAAAAGCTCTCCATATTGATCCTGAGTCAATCCAGCTAATCCACCGCTCAAAGGCTTCACAATGTATAAAATAATCCAGCCACCAACAACGCTATAAAATGATAGCAGTAAAAAGCTTGTAAAAACACCGAGTTTCCCGATAAAGTTCCACTTTGGATTTAATGCTAGCTTGCCATATGTTTGAACCGGATTACTTTGTCCCATTCTCCCAATCATAAATTCTCCTAATAATAAGGGCATTCCCAATACTAATGTAAAAACTAAAAATAATAAGAGAAAGGCTCCGCCGCCACCTGTTCCAGCTACATAAGGGAATTTCCATATAGCTCCTAATCCTATCGCTGATCCAGCTGCAGCTAAAACAAATCCTATTTTTGATTTCCATTGCTCTTGTTGTGCCATTTCTACTCCCTTTCCTTTTGAATACTATCCTTCTGCTACGATAGACAAATCCAAATAAAAAAAGTCCACACCAAGGAGGACGTAAAAAAGCAATATATTGCTTGATTAGTAACTATCCAACCTTTTCGGCAACCCGGCTACCATAGAAGTACTTCTTTAGGCCCGCAGCTTTGCGTCCTCATCTTTCAATGAGTTTGCTATTTTCGAAGGAATATTACAAAATACTTTATTAAAATAAATTATTTCAATTAATCTACAAATGAAAGCTTCTCACAAGTTTAATCACCTATGAGAAGCAGTTTCCAACTTAACTGGCTACACTACCCTTACCTTCAATTTGTTGACCCACTTCTGTTTCAACACCCTGATTCCACGTAGAAAGTAGTTTGTCTACATCATTTTTCAATTCCAAAAGATTCTCCGCTTCCTGAACTAGTTTTTGAATCGTTTGTAGCTCTCCATCACTAATCCCGATTAATTCCTCAAACATTTCAACAGATTCTCGCGAAATAGCCGCTATCTGAACAATCGTTGTCATGATTTGTTGAGAAGCCGAGGATAATTCTTCTGTGCTCGCAGAAGAATTTTCATTATTTTCAGCAATGACCTTTGTAGTAGAGAGAATTTGTTCGAACATCGTACCAACTTCTAAAATATTCGTGTTCGTGTCTTTAAACTCTTCTGTACCCTGCTGCATTGAATTCACAACTATCCCTGTTTCCTCTTGGATATTTCTTACAATATTTGATACTTCAGAAGATGATTGACGGGACTGTTCAGCCAGTTTTCGCACCTCATCAGCTACGACTGCAAAACCTTTACCATGTTCCCCCGCACGAGCTGCTTCTATTGCCGCATTCAATGCCAATAAGTTAATTTGCTCAGATATTCCTGTAATTACCTTTACAATTGTACCAATTTCTTGAGACTTTTCTCCAAGCTTATTAATGGCATGAAAGGTTGTATTGATTGTTTGGTTAAATTGCTCCATTTTTTCTAAAGAGTCCTTAAGCTTTACATTTCCTTCTTGCGTCAATTCTAAAGTAGTATTAGACTGTTCCGAAATTTGATTGGACCTTATCGATAAATCTTCGATGGCCTGGGCCATTTCTTCCATTGATAGGGCGCTTTCCTCTGTTGCTACTAATTGTTTTTGTAATCCTCTACCTACCTCATCGATTGCTGCTCGGACAATATCAGCTTTCTCCATAGCATTTTCACCAATTCCAGCTAGATTTTCTCCTTTTGTATGGACATTTTTTGAAAAAGAAAAAAACTTTTCCCTTACACGATCTAAAAACGCAATTAGTTCATTAAATGTAATATGATAAGAACTTGTCCCATCTACTTTGCCACTTCTATTTCCTGCAGCTATTTCTTTCATCCCGTTTATTATTTCTTTGTTAATAGATGGATGATGTTTCAGCGAAAAATATCGGTAAGCAAAATACACTGTTGTTCCCAATAAGATAACAATAATAGCTAATAATATAGCCTCCATAATAAATAACTCTCCTATTTATAAAATTTAATTAGACTGCTGAAAGTTTAAATTTCTTTAATAATTATATAAGTGCCGTCAGCAATCGTTGTAGGAATATCTTTTAATCTACTATTCTCTTGATATTTATGAACAATATAATTTCCTTCTACATCTTTATATTTTTCCATCTCGTAATATTTCTCCATCACACGTATAGATTTAGGATTTGTCGCTTCTGCTAAAACAGCCTTCAATCCTTGTGAAGAGGCTTTCGTTATTAGTGTGCTTCCTAATTGCTTAATAACATCGTGACGTTCCTGTTCGGCAGTTACACCTAACATGAATAAATGCAATATTTCTCCATCCTTTAGCTCTCTTCCATTTCGTTCTTTATAATCTGCTAGGAAACGTTTATCTACATCTTCTAAAACATGTAGAATAACATTCATATCAGAAAAAGAACCTTCAAACACATCTTCTCCAATAATCTCTGGCGCATTTATATCTCCAGCTAGAACACCAACAACCTGTTGATTACTATCTAAAGCTACTGCACAATATCCTTGCTCTACAGTAGATTCTATATATTCTTTCGTAAACTGATAAAAATCTTCATAATCTATATTTAAAAGACCTACCATTGGCTCTTGAACCAACTTCCCTGCTATATTCAATCCTATAAATGAGCTTGCAAGACAGTCAGCTGCCTTTTCAATCAAAGCCGTTTGTCCTTTTGATAGAATTTCATATGTATATAACGTTTGTACTTGTTGCACTTGATGACTCCCTTTTCAATTAAAATATATAACTCTCTTAAAATAATTTATACCTAACCTTACATAGAGTGAGATACTTGATCAATAATTTTACCTGTGAACTCAATTCTTTCTAAGGCATTTCTAATTTGCACTTGGGCAATTTTAGAAGAAGGCTTTACAACAAGAACTTCCTTAAAACCTAAGCCAGAGTAAAATTGCATCGTTTGTTCCAATTGTGGTACAACTTTTGATGGGACTGGTGTTTGGTGAGTAGCATCCACAACAAAGGTATAATCTCGTCTTGACACTTTATTAATCGTCTCTTGCAAATCCACCATATATTCCTCTGCGTCTTCCTCTCTCATCAATCCATGAACCTGTACATGGATTTCTTTCGAGCCTTCATTAATCGCCATTTTATACTTCTTTTTGTCTACTACAATCATATCTATTCTCCTTTTCCTTATATCCATGTTTTCATCTTTTTTCCAAGAAGTCCAAAATAAATAAAGCTATCCCAGGAATAGACAGGGATAGCCAAATAATCGTTGGTGGTTATTTCTGGCAACCCGACTATCATTATCCAGAAGGATTTTAGACTCGTAGCTTTGCGTCCTTACCTTTCGATAAGTTTGCCTTTTTCAATTTTAGAAAACTTCAGTACTATTTTCACGAATACAAATCACTACTTCATTATAAAGAACTTGTCATTTTTTGTCGATACTAGTATTTTTTATTCATATCAAATATACAAAAATAGTACTAATTACTCTATTCCGTTTCGCAACCACAAAATAAAAACCCCTTCCTCCTAAAATGTCGAAAATACGACAATTACTAGGAGGAACAGGCCAATATAGATTACTAATCTATTATTATGTCATTAAACATTTGCCCAAATACCGACACTCTTTATCTCCTTATACTCAGGCTGCCAAACAGCATCGACCACGGCTTTTGGAATATCTGTAAGCTCCACTCTTGCTATCCCTTCGTTTAGAGCAGCCTTTGCTACTTCTATTGCAACATAGATAGATACATCATGTAATTTCTCAACCGAAGGAAGCAAGGAAGCTCCAGGTTGGTTGGGTTCGCACATCTCAGCAACTGCATTTGCTGCTGCCGCAAACATTCCTTTTGAAATAACTTGCGCTTTTGAAACAATGGCTCCAAGCCCTAGTCCTGGGAACACAAATGCGTTATTTGACTGACCGATTTCATAGCAAACACCGTTATATTCTACATTGGCAAAGGGGCTTCCTGTGGCAATTAGCGCCTTACCATCCGTCCATTTAATCAAATTTTCTGGAACTGCTTCCGCAAGTTGTGTAGGGTTGGACATTGGCATGATAATTGGACGTTCCACATGCTTTGCCATCTCTTTCACAATTTCCTCCGAAAAAGCTCCGCCTTGGCCGGAAGTACCAATGAGGATGGTTGGTTTCACCCTTTTCACCACTTCCAATAATGAAATGATTCCGTCCTCATTTTGATCCCACTCCTTTACTTCCTCCGCTTTTCTTACATAAGGCATTTGGAAATTCAGTACATCTGGTGTTTCATCTGTCAGTAGCCCTCGATAGTCAATAGCCCAAAAATGATCATAAGCCTCTTTTTTTGTTAATCCTTGATTTTCCATGGCATCAACTATTTGGTCTGCGTTACCGAGACCACCAGCACCCGGTCCAAAGACAATAATACGTTGATCCTTCAGAGAATCTCCTGTAACTTTTAACGCAGACATAACAGCAGCAAGTGTCACAGCACCTGTTCCTTGGATGTCATCATTAAAGGTAAGGATTTTGTCACCATATTTATCCAAGATATTTCGTGCATTTACATTTCCAAGATCCTCCCAATGAAGAAGTACTTCTGGGAAAAACTTTCTTGAAGTATGAACAAATAAATCAATGAAATCATCGTAACGCTCACCACGGACACGAGGGAACTTATTACCAATATAGATAGGGTCTTCAATTAAAGACTGATTGTTCGTACCAACATCCAATACAACCGGCAGAACACGGCTTGGATCAATACCAGCTGCCGCTGTATATACTGCTAGTTTACCTATTGCAATATTAATACCGCCTACTCCTTGATCCCCTATACCGAGGATACTTTCAGAGTCCGTAACAACGATTAAGTCAATGTCATTTCTGGACTTCCCTAGATTATAAAATGCTTTTTCAACCCCTTCAGGGTGATCAATGGAAAGATACAATCCATCTGGACGATGGTAGCTATGAGAGTATGACTGGATAGCATCACCGACAGTTGGGGTATAAACGATTGGAAGCATCTCTGCTAAGTGTTCTTTTAAAAATCGATAATACAAAACGACATTTCGATTATATAAATCGTTAAGCAAGCCGTATTTAAAAAGATTGGTGGTCCGCATCGAATATTGCTCATAGATTCTGTTTACTTGTTCTTCAAGTGTAAGTACTTGTGGCGGCAATAGACCATCAAGTCCCAGATTTTCTCTTTCCTCTTTCGTAAAAGCAACACCTTTATTTAAAAAGGGATTGGAGAGAATTTCTTTTCCTTTTAATGTTGTGATAATTACATTTTCAGACACACTCATAGTGGTAGATCCTTCTTTCTATATGAAATTAAACTATTAACCTTACATTCTCAAAAACAAATTTCTTCCTTCTCATATTAATACTGATTGCTATTTTCCACTAGGATATTTAATTTAAATTCATTATTTTGTAACGAACAATGCAGCAAGTAACCAGGATTGCTTTCCTCTTTATTTCATTCCCTATCCTTATTTATGCTGCTGGTACAATCGAATTCTTAGCTTTTTTCTTTTCCGATCTTTTATAAACATAGCTAACAATAATTGGACAGATGATTGCAGATACTACGCATGCTGCTGCAACTTGGGCAGTAGCTGCTGGTGCTATAGAAGCTAAAGTTGGGTCTGCAGCTGCAACAACTGCTGGTGTAGCTACAGCATTTCCTGCAGTTGATCCTGTTGCTAAACCAACGATAGGATTTTCTTTAAATAACTTTAAAAGGAAGTAAGCCCCAATTCCAGTGAATGCAGCTATCAATCCTAGTAATAAGCCAGGGCCTCCCGCTTCTATTATCGTCCTAAGATCCATTCCTGCTCCTAATGGGAAGGAGAAGAATGGGATTAATAATAATTTACTGCTTCCTAGAAACTTTCTCATATCAGGATCAATATTTCCTAAAATCATTCCTATTAATATTGGGATTAATACTCCTACAAGCGCATGAAATGGAATGGAAGCAAGACCAGAAGCTCCTAATGCAACTAATGTAAAAAATGGACCGTCTTTTAAAGAAAATAACGCATATGCTCCTACATCCGTTTCATCACCATAGGAGGAAGCAAGTGATGCGTACAAACCACCATTAGCATTTAATAACGCTGCAAGAATGGCTAAAGGGGATAATCCTAGAATTCCAGCTGGCCCAAAGATTATGGCTACTGCAATCCCTATACCTGCCCCTACTATAAATTTTCCTGATAGTAAGATTGCCCCTTTTTTAATTGCCTTTGGAGCTAATTTAAAATTAATTTGCGAGCCAATTAAAAACATAAAACATGCCAAAATGGTCGATGATGCTTCTTTACTAAATAATGCCGTAGTAAAATGATCAATTTCTAAAAATTGCGGGAAAAATGTGTTCGTTAATACCCCTAAGAATAATGGAACAACCATCATCCCACCTGGAATTTTATCAAGCGTTTTCTTAATCGGAATATGCATACTTTATCCTCCTAAAAAAAGTTTATATTATTACTTGTGAGGAAGCGATCTAAACATTTTGATTGGACCACGAATCCCCTTTTGTTTTTACATGTTCATCATACCCTCCGGTTAAACGCTTTCATAGTTTGTGTAAGTTTAATCATTCTTTTTGTAAATAAAAAAGTAAGCGGTTTCCAAACCTGCTTACAAAAAGTTTTTTATTAAGTGTTCCTTCCAGTAATTATATTCATGTTGATAAACAGGCCTTCCAATCGTTCCATAGATAACCTTCACTTCAAGTATTCCTAAATCCTTTAGGAAATTAAGATACTTTCTAGCAGATACTCTTGATATTCCAACAACATTTGCTACATCATCCCTTGAGAAAGGTGCTTCCTTTAATTTCTGAATCGCATCCCATATTTGCTTCAGGGTATCTTTTGTTAACCCTTTTGGCAGTTCCTCTACAATAACAGCCTCTTCTCTATGTAAAAGGAAGGAATCCAGTTCTTGTTGACTAATAGAATCCCGCTTATCCGTCATCCTAGTTTGCTCAAGGTAAGTAGTGAGAGCAGCATTAAACCTTTCAAACTCAAAAGGCTTAATTAAATAGTCGACAATACCCTGCCTTAAGGTTTTCTTAATTCGTTCAAAATCCGAGGCTGCCGATATAATGATAACATCAATTTCAAGTTCATTTTTTCTAAGATAGGCTAACAGTTCTAATCCGAGCTTGCCTGGCATAAAAATATCTAAAAGAATCAGCTGTACTTTTTCTTTTTTCAATAAAGCGATCGCTTCATCTACTGAATTAGCTGTTTTTGCCAATTGAAATCCATCTATTTGCGAAAGGTATCGTTTATTTATTTCCGCTACCATCGGGTCATCTTCTACAATCATTACATTAATCATTTTTCCTCACCTCTACTTTATAAGGTATATACACGGCAAAAGTTGTCCCCTTTCCAGGCTTTGACGAAATAATGAGATCCCCTTCCAATCTTTCTACTGCTTGCGTTAAAAGAAACAAGCCAAATCCTCGATTATTTCCTTTAGTAGAGAAACCTTTATCAAGAATTTTATTTTGCAGGGAATTCGTCATTCCCATCCCTGTATCTTTGACTTCAATGGTTAAAATCTCTTCTGCATAATCCAATTTAAGATCTACCTTTTTGTTTATACTATCTACACTCGCCTCAATAGCATTATCAAGGATATTCCCAATAATCGTGATTAGTTCATGGGTAATTTCCGGGTTTGCAGGCTTTGGAAGTTTATTTTCACAATCAAAGTAAAGCGAAACTCCAGATTCTCTGGCAAAGCTTAACTTACCAATCAGAAACCCAGCAAGAACAGGATCTTGGACTTTCTTCGTAACAAAGCCAACTTCTGTTTCCCGATGATTTACCGTTTCACTTACATAATTAGCAAGTGTATCGTATTGTTCCGTCCGAACGAGACCAAGGATAACATGAAGTTTATTCATAAATTCATGTGCTTGGGCACGGAGAGCATCCGCATAATTACGTACACCTGTCAATTGTTCAGCCAATTGCTGGACCTCTAATTTTTCACGGAATGTTGCAATAGCACCCACTACTTGATTTTCCACAACTACTGGTACCCGGTTTACTAAAATAGTCACACCATGCAAGTTCTGCTCTTGGTCCAAATCCATTTCAGCCGATTTTATAATGCGTGTTAACCGAGTATCTGGCAAATAATCTTCAATATTTTTACCAATAGCATTCTCATCAAGACCCGCTTTTTGAAAAAGCTTACTAGCTGCCTTATTAACAAGGGTGATTTTGCCCTCCTGATCTATTGCTATAATTCCCTCGCGTACAGACTGAAGCATAGAACTACGCTCTTCTAGAAGCTTAGCAATAGCAAAAGGCTCAAGTCCTAACAGAATTTTTTTGAAGTATCTTGCCAGAGACACGGCCCCAATTACACCAATCAAAGTCCCAATCAATGTTCCCATAAAGATGCCCATCCGTCCTTTATGGACAGCCTCTGTCACACTCTTTAAAGAAATTCCTACAGCAACTGCGCCGATTTGTTCTCCTTCTTCGTTCTTGATAGGAGTAAACGCTCGCATGGAATGGCCAAGCGTTCCCTTAGAAATGGAAACATACTCCTTTCCCTCCAGCACTGGACCTTCATCTCCTCCGCTGAAGTGCTTCCCCACTTTACTAGGTTCCGGGTGGGATAGACGATTTCCGTCCATATCCATCACAACAACAAAGTTAACATTTGTTTGTTCTTTTATTTCATTTGCAAAAGCTTGAATTTCTGTCTGGCTACCTTTTCCTTCGAGAACCTCTTTCGCCTGTGGAGTAACGGCCACCATCCTTGCAACATCCAATGCCTTCTCTTCCTGTGTTCCTTCTACACTGGAGGTTATTCCTTTACTTATAATCAAATCGGTTATTAAAAGGGATAACACAACAACAATACATACAAAAATAATAATAATGACTTGTAAGTATGAGTAAAATGTTTGTGGGAGAATAAATATCCTTTTTG
>NZ_JVDT01000230.1 GCF_001076885.1 Bacillus sp. 522_BSPC | reverse complement strand
GAAAAGTATACGATGTATACACACTCCCCTGATCGGAGTGTATAATAACTCCTTCTGGCTGATTGCGTTTATCCAAAGCATCCTGCAGTGTATCAATTACTAATGTCGTTTGTTGATGATTATAAATCTTATAAGCTACGATTTCATTATTATACAAATCCATAATCGTAGACAGATATAATGTTTCGCTGCCATACTGGATATACGTAATGTCCGTTACCCACTTCTCATTTGGTTTACTTGCACTAAAATCACGATTAAGAATATTAGGTACAATGACTTCACTTTCTCCCTGCGATTTCCACTTGCGTTTTGGTTTCACCTTACACTGCAAATGATGCTTCTGCATAATGTTTTGAACTGTGTTCCTATTAAGATGAATATGATGTTCTCGCTTTAGAATAGCTCTAATTTTCCTATGACCATTTCTATATTTAGTAGCCTTACAGATTTCAATAATTAACTCTTCATGTTCATTCCGATATTCACCAAACCCTTTAGTCCAACGATAATAGCTAGCACGTGGAATCCCTAAAACTTTTAAAATGGAAGTAACGGTATATTTTTCACGAAATTGTTCAACCAATTGTACTACTAGCCCTTTATCGACTCCTTTCTCATCGCCATATACTTTTTTAGAATTTCATTCTCCATTTTTAGGTGAGTTAGTTGATTACTTATTCGCTCGTCCTTACTTAAAGAATCGGGCCCATGCCCAAATGTATATTGTTTACCAATTGGCTGATCAAACCGATACATTTCTCCATTTTTGTACCATCTCATCCAAGTTTCAATTTGAGTTTTATTTTTGATTTTGTATTTGTTCATAATTTCCCGTGTTGTTAATTTTCCTTCAAGCTTATCTCTTACTACCGCCCATTTAATCTCTTTTGTATATACAGTTTTTTTGCCCACGCAAAAACACCTCCGAATAATGTCACAATACTTATCTCAAGTATTGCCATTTTGGAGGTGTTTTATATTGTCTCACTATTTTAGGTTAGTCCATAGTATCTCGTTGGTGGATGCATCTTTTATGGTCGACAAATAAGCCATATAGTTACCACTATATGGAAAATAAGTAATGTCCGTTAATAACACTTTTCCAGGAACACCTTGTTTAAATTCTCTGTTTAACATGTTTGAAACAACCTGTTGTTCCTTTGTTGCTTTTGCGATTTTTTTTAAGGATTTGGCCCTCTATGAAGGCAGACTATTCCGTATTTCCTCATTAATCTTTGTATCTTTTTTCGACTAAAGCTAATGTTATATTTATTCTCCAATATCATTTTAATGGACCGGGAACCTTTCTTATATCCCCGTCGATTAAAGGCTTT
>NZ_JVDT01000229.1 GCF_001076885.1 Bacillus sp. 522_BSPC | reverse complement strand
GTGCCAGCGTATAATGGTAAATAAGTCAAATGGAAATTTCTTAGAAAAAAGACAAACTTTAAGAAAAGTCCCCTATTTCCATTTTTAGGAAGAATCAACCATCACAGAGTATTATTATAGGGCTCCTCTAGAGCGTGAAAGGACCTTGCGTTTCATCCTACAGGGATACCGCCTAGCGAATATAAACTTCGATTTTCACGTATTATTCGTATTTGCAGGACAAGATCCATAACGCTGGCACACGAGGTCTAAAGCCTCAGGCACGAAATACAATGTGATCTAACGTCCTAGAGGAGCCCCATTTTAGCTCAAACAATAATAAATTTATAAAAGGTTAAATAATGGTACGATAAACTTCTAAATTAAGCTGATAGGCAAGTATTTGACAAGACGTGGACTTCATAAAACCGTTTTGTGTTAGCGACTCTAAGCTTCTTACTTATTTCATCTACTAGAACATAGTTCTCTTGATCCGTATGGTATAAGGTATGGTTTCGAATCATGGAAAAGGCTAGGCGAATCATTCGGTTTCCTAAGGCTATATAGGCCTGACCCGTGAGTTTTCCACGCTCCTTAAAGGCTTTATATCTTTGTTTCATTTCGGGATTATTTACAGCTAGGGATTTACCTACCTGGTAGGTGATATTTCGGAATGTTCTTCTTCCTTGTTTAGAAATACAGAAATAAGATGGTCTTTTCCCTCCCGATTGCTTCACAATAGGATTGGTCCCTGCCAATTTAATTAATTGCCCCGCATGTTCGAAATCGGAGATATCGCCCATTTCAGCGTATAATTCAGCTCCAGTAACCACTCCTATCCCAGGAACACTTAGAATAACTGCTCCCTCCATACCAACAAACAAATCTTCAATTTTACGTTCTAATTCACCAATTTGGTTATTCAATAATTCAAAACGATCCAATTTTTGAGTTAGGAGAAAAATGTCCCCCTCTAAAGATGCTTTGGGTTGAGATATCGAATTTTCCGCATAGTTTAATAGAATCTGAATGGTGTTGTCTCTTATTTTTAAGTTTTCACGAATGGAAAGATCACGTAATCCCTTTTCCCCAAGCTTTAAAATATCGCTTGGATGGGGATAATGCCTCATGAGGTAGAGAGGTGCTTTTCCAAACAAATTACTAAATGGTTCCACTTTTTCACGCTTTCCTTTTACCCAGACGGATTTCCCCTGAAATTCCCTAAAAATATGGTCTAAATGCATACGAATCAAGTTTTGAGTAGCTGTTCGTTCCCCCACTAATTCGCGTCGGGCACGTGTAAGTTTCTGTAGGCTTAGCACATCACCAGAAGCTAACTCGTTGGATGTCCCCCGGCCATGAATCATGGATTGAACAATGGCCATTAGATCTAAATTATCCGTCTTAGACCAATTTAATAGGGTTTGTCTTTCCTGGGCAGTAGTAGCTGCATTCAAAGTTCGAACATGATAGCCAAGCGAATGACTTTTTCTAACAAGATCCTCGTAATAATGCCCTGTCGTTTCAATCCCCACTACTACTTCTTTCAGTCTGTTTTTATTCTTTTCCGACTCAATGATTCTCTTTAAATAGTCGAAACCAGTCATAGAAGCATCAAACTCGAAAGGTTTGACTAAAATGTCCCCATAAAACGTACAAATCAATGCTTTTTGTGTAAACTTTGCCGCATCAATCGCCACTAACATTAAATTTTCTGTCCCTGTCTCTCTCAAGAACTCTGCCCATCGACTTCCTTTTTTACCTTGAATGTGGTTAAATATTGAATATGCCATCGTTTTCATCTCCTTGGTAAGGGTAGTAAGATTGGAAGTTCTGTGATAGGTACTTCCATTTTACAATGAAAACGGTGGCTTTTTTCTAATTATTTGACCTATTTACTATACTAGGCACCTTAAAAAGACATTTGTCCATCGCTGGTACCTGGCACTAAAAAGTGTAAAAGTTTTCACTTAGGACTTTCACTAATTGTCCTGTTCACTTGCATTTTGATAGTTTATAAGAAATCTAAACTATAATGGGAGGCTAAGATATAAATAATCAAGCCAAAGAAAAAGCTAATCAATCACACAGTTGCATATGATTGTTTGGCTTTTTTATTAGCTTAAAAACAAGTGGAATGGAGCGGAGAACTACTTCATTTAAGGTCAAAAATCAAATAGAATCATGGAGTGTTAGGACAAGACTCTTTCGTTCATTTTGTTATAACGTAAACAAGGTGTTTAATTAAAAGAAAGCTTCCCCTTCACTTTACTGCATTATATGGTGCCATCACTTCCAAAGCATTTTCCACAAGATAATAATGAATGATAGAGAGCATTGCTTTTCCTGCATTTAGCATTGCCCTTTCGTCAAAATCAAATTTAGGATGGTGATGGGGATATACATCTCCTAAAGCCTCATTTCCTGCTCCAGTAAAGAAAAGCATACCTGGCTTTTCCTCCAGATAATTGGCAAAATCCTCACTTACTAACAGTGCTGGCACTTCTTCCACATTCAATTCTGGCAGAGAATCTTTCACTGATTTGGCAAATATCTCTGTTTCATTTGGATGATTATAAACCCCAGCTACTCCATGGTAATAATCAAATTCATAATCAGCCTTTGAACTCAAGCAGATTCCTTTAATTGCATCATTCATGGCTTCCTCTACTAATTGCTGCACTTCTTTTTCATATGTTCGCACCGTTCCTTTTAATATCGCAGAATCTGCTATTACATTGCTAGCATCCCCTGCATGAATGGAGCCAATAGTCACAACAGCTGTTTTTTGAGGGTTCACTCTTCGACTTACTATGTATTGTAGCTGATTGATCAGCTGACCAGCTACAGCAATAGAATCAATGGTATCATGCGGAGAAGAGCCATGACCGCCTTTGCCTTTAATTTTAATCTGGAATCCGTCTCCTGCTGCTGTTGTATACCCTTTCGTATAAGAAATCGTTCCAGTTGGGATTAAACTCCATAAGTGATTAGCGAAAATGGCATCTACTCCTTCGAGACAATTGTCCGCAATCATTTTTCTTGCTCCACCACCGCCTTCCTCCGCATGTTGAAAGAGAAGAACAACATTCCCTGCAAATTGCTCTCTGTTTTCCTGCAATACTTTACCAACTGCTAATAGAGTTGCAGTATGTCCATCATGTCCACATGCGTGCATGACCCCGGCTACTTTAGATTTATATGGTACTTCTTTTTCATCCTGAATAGGCAATGCATCAAAGTCAGCTCTTAACGCAATGGTTTTTCCTGGTTGCGCTCCCTTTATATAGCCTATAATTCCCATACCTCCAACATTTACCTTACTCTCAATCCCATATTCCGATAAAAGAGATGCGATTAGCTTGGAAGTCTGATATTCCTGATTTGATAATTCAGGATACTGATGCAAATATCTGCGCCATTCCACCATTTTGTCATACATTTCTTCTAATTGTACTTTCCAATTGTTTAGCATAATCCTTCCTCCTTCGTTCTGTTATTTTACACGCAATACTATTTTAATATTCTTTATATTCAGAATATTAAATTTATAGATAGTATAACGCGAAAAATTCAAGAATACAATTTTATTTTACGAATGTCGAAGTATTTTTAGTTAGTAAGATTGATATTCATACGAAAAAAATCGGGCAGCACTTTAAAAAGATATGTTTGCCTATAATATAAATAAGAGAATCGGCAAATTGCTGATTCTCCTACTATTTTTTATTAATCCTATCTGGTGATAAGCTTGTTATATAATCCCCTGTGCAATCATTGCATCTGCTACTTTAATAAAACCAGCAATATTTGCTCCTGCTACAAGATTTCCTCTCGTCGCATAATCCTCTGCTGCTTTTATACTTTTACTATAAATATTTTTCATAATTTCTTGTAATTTTTTGTCTACCTCATCCTGTGTCCAAGCTATTCTTGCACTATTTTGTGCCATTTCTAAAGCGGAAACTGCTACTCCACCTGCATTTGCAGCTTTAGCAGGTGCAAATAACACATTATGATGAATAAAGGTATCAACTGCTTCTAATGTAGAAGGCATATTTGCACCTTCTCCTACTGCATTTACCCCATTAGAGATTAACTTTTCTGCCGCTTCCTTATTAAGCTCATTTTGTGTTGCACATGGCAATGCAATATCACATGGTATCCCCCAAATACCAGTATATCCTTCCTGATAAAGAGCATCTGGATGTTCTTTTACATATTCATAGATTCTCTTATTTTCTACTTCTTTTAATTGCTTTACTGTTTCTAGATTAATGCCATTGGGATCATATATGTAGCCATTTGAATCACTACAAGCTACAACCTTTGCTCCTAACTGTATCGCCTTCTCCATGGCATAAATAGATACATTTCCTGAACCTGACACAACAACTCTACTGTTATTAAAGTGTAGTCCTTGACTTTTTAGCATTTCTTCCACGAAATACACTAATCCGTATCCTGTCGCCTCTTTCCGCCCTAAGCTTCCTCCATAACCGACACCTTTTCCTGTTAAAACACCAGCTTCATAAGCACCTTTTAATCTTTTATATTGTCCAAACAGATAGCCAATTTCTCTTGCACCTACGCCAATATCTCCAGCAGGGACATCGATATCTGGTCCAATATACTTGCTAAGTTCTGTCATAAAGCTCTGACAAAAACGCATAATTTCTTGATCTGATTTGCCCTTAGGATCGAAATCGGAACCACCTTTCCCGCCACCTATCGGTTGACCAGTTAATGAGTTTTTAAAGATTTGCTCAAACCCTAGAAATTTAATAATGCTTGCATTAACAGAAGAATGAAATCTTAATCCTCCTTTATAAGGTCCAATCGCATTATTAAATTGGACACGATAGCCTCGGTTTACTTTTATATTTCCCGCATCATCTACCCAAGGTACTTTAAAGCTAATTAGTCGATCTGGTTCAAGCATTCTTTCTAATACAGCATGTTTAATATATGTTGGATTTTTTTCAAGTACAGGAACTAAAGAAACGAGGACTTCTTTAACTGCCTGCTGGAACTCCTTTTCGTGAGGATTGCGTTGTTGAACTTGAATAAACAACTCGTTAACGTAATCTGTCACGGTTTGTGTTTGAACCTCTTCTTTTTCCTCCAGCACTTTCATCCTTTTTCAGCCCCTAATGTTTTTAATGTTAGAATATTCTCTTTTCTAAAAGATGTTTTTATTTTATAATTTTATAATTAATAGTTTCAATACTAATTTCGGATTGAATTCATGCGTTATGCGCATGAGTGGAAAAGAGTGAAGATATGGAAATAAGACAAATTCAATATTTTTTAGAAGCTGCCAAAAGAGAACATATTACAGAAGCTGCCGATTCTTTGCATGTTGCGCAGTCATCTGTGAGTCGTCAGATTTTTAACTTAGAAACAGAATTAGGAGTAGAACTTTTTATACGTGAAGGGAGAAGCGTAAAATTAACGCCTCTAGGTAATGTTTTTTTTGAACGCATGAAGCAAGTATGGAGTATGATGGAAGACGCAAAAAGAGAAGTAGAGGAGTCCCTTGATCCTGAAAAAGGAACAGTTAGAATCGCATTTCCTATTAGCATGGCTGCTCATACCCTACCCTCCATCATTTATTCTTTTCGCACCCGTTATCCAGAAGCTAAATTCCATATGAGCAATGCCCTATATCACGATCTCATCGATGGAGTAATTAATGGGGAATTTAATTTGGCGATGATTGCGCCAATGCCGAATCGTGAAAAAGAAACTAAAATTAAAGGTGCGACATTATTTACAGAAAATATAGTCGCACTCCTTCCACTTCATCACCCTTTAAGTAAGCAAAAAGAAATCCAGTTAAAAGACCTAAAAGACGACTTTTTCTGTGTTTTGCCTGAAGGATTTGTATTTCGTGATCAAGTAGTTACAGCATGTCTTGATGCAGGTTTTTCACCACAGATTGCATTTGAGGGAAAAGATATTGATGCACTAAAAGGATTAGTATCTGCAGGATTGGGCGTTGCCTTAATGCCTGAAATGACTCTCGTAGATAACACACCACGGTCTACTTGCGTCATCCCCCTTTCAGATAACAATCTCACTCGAACCGTCGGTGTCATTTATCCCACCCATCGAAAACTTCTTCCAACAGAATTATTATTTTATCAGTTTCTTCTGGAGACATACGAAAGATTGAATGAGTTTAAAAAGTAAGCTACGAAACGGTTCAAGGTAAAATTCACCAAGCAAAATAGTGCCTAGACCTGAGTGAACAATTGCCCACTCAGGTCTAGGCACTTTTCTATCACTTCCATGTTTCCTTTTAGATAGATTTCAGTAATACAGTAGGAATTGGCTGATTATGATAGATTTGAAGCATTCCCTAAGGTGTAATCTTTTAGTCTAATAGTGCTTCCTTATAATCTAGAACGGATTTTGCTTCTACATTAATATGATCTTTAAATGGTATTAAGCGAACAAAATTACTTTAGACAAAGTAGGATGGCAACTTCGCCCATAGTTTTGCTACTTTCTCTTTACTTGTACTTTCCTCTACTAATTTTAGATAACTCGATAAATATTTCTTTCGTTACATCATTACATTTAGATTGAACAAATGTATAAAAATTAACCTAATAATTTCCGCATTTTTAACGAGCGTGTAACAAAATGATAGATAGTATGACAATATTCAATCATAATTGCCTAAATTTCGTAATAAAGATTCATTTTATAGTGCCATTGATTCATTTTTATTCCATTTGATACCGCTTTCTTTTTACGAGTAAGCGATACCAATCAGCGGTTTAATTGAAAAAACAACAGAAATTACTTCTAACTTTCTTTCCACCTATGTATATTGACTTATTTGTTTAAAAGGATTTAGATTTAAAGGACAGGTTATTTGAATGCCATCTAAATTTTTTTAAGACTAGATAATGAAATTAACGGAAAGAAAGGAACTTCTTTATATGAAAAGCATACAAAGTCGTTTATTTTTCATGCTTCTTGCTTTCATTATCCTGCCATATTTTTTATCGGTTTTAATTATTTATGGATATACAAAGGAAAGTGTTGAACAACATGAACTTCAAAACAGCAAAGAGCAAATAGATAAATTATCTATTGAACTAGATCAATATTTTAACGATATGATCAACCTGCCATATATTTTATATAGAAATCCAGATTTTTTTCAGATTTTCACTAATGGCTATGAAGATTCCATTTATTTTAATTCAATTGCAATGGAAGAAAACATCGAAACTTTTTTCCTTATGCGTTCCGAAATACGCCAAATCCGCTTTTATTTGGATAAGAATAAAGAATCTTTTACTATTTATAATGGAATGATTAGTGCAAGAAAACCACAAATTCAATTAATGAAGCAAGAATCTATGCAAGAGCTTTTGCATTTGAACTCACATTATTTAATAGAGCCTCCACATTCGATTGGAAACTATAATAATGCGGCTATTATTCCTGAATCAGACAAAACAACGGTTATGACTATCCATCATAAAATACTGGATCCGTTATCCAAAGAATTTCTTGGGATTATTACCATTGATATAGATTTAGACGAGTATGCACAGATTTGTAATAGTCTATTGCAGGAGAAAGGCGATTCCATCTTTCTTCTTAATGAGCGTGATGTTGTGATGTATACAAACAATACTTCTCTAATAGGAAAAACAACAGACCAGAATTTCTTTAATACCAACCAAAATAAGAAAAATGATATTATATTAACTAAAACTTTATCAGAACCATTCCATCAGTGGAAAATTGTAAAGGTGACGCCAAGTGATAGATTATTTTATGAAGCTAGACAAACCGCTTATACAAATATCCTTGTTGGAATAGGGGTGGGGTTACTAGGACTAATAATGATCGGCATCCTTGCCTACTATATATCACGACCTATTAAAAATCTTAGTCAAAAGGTACTTTCTATTAAAGGAGGAAACTTAAGTGTTCCTTTTAACAATAATAGAGAAGACGAAATCGGCCATCTAGAAAAGCATATGAAAGAGATGTTGGAACGTATTAATCTCCATATTGATCGCGAATACAAATTAGAGATTGAGAATAGAAAAAATCAATTACGAGCACTCAAATCGCAAGTGAATCCTCACTTTCTATTTAATGCTCTTCAATCCATCGGAGCAGTTGCGCTTCAATATAACTCTCCTAAAATCTATCAGCTTGTAACGTCCTTATCTAAAATGATGAGGTATTCCATCCGAGCAGATCAATGGGTTCTAGTCCGTGAAGAAATGGATTATATAAAAGCCTACTTAACACTACAAAGAGAGCGTTTTGGCAGTAAGCTAAAATACTCTATTAATATAAATGAAGTAATACAAGAGATAAAAATCCCTAGTATGATACTCCAACCACTAGTAGAGAACTATTTTAAACATTGCTATGAACAAGGCTATTTTGACTCTCAATTAAACATAACAGGCGAAATTAAAGAAGATTTTTTGTATCTAATAGTTGAAAATGACTACTCAAGTTTATCAGCGGAAGAACTGGAAAGATTAAACAATAATATCTATTGTGCTCCTTATCCTGGCGACTTTTCTAACGAGCATATTGGTTTAAAAAATATCCATGACCGCCTTCTTCTAAACTACGAAGCAAAAGCGGGTTTAGAGATAGATACAAACAATGGGCAGGGATTTATTGTAAAGATATATATCCAGATGCAGAATTAAATGGATGGTTCATCATCGTGAACCATTATTTCAGAGGAGGTTCATTCTATATGAAAGTTCTTATTGTAGACGACGAAATTAATGTACGTTATGTTATTCGCTATATCGGAGAATGGAAAAAACATGGAATTACTACTATTTTAGAAGCTAGTAATGGAGAAGAAGCAAAAAAAATCATAAAAAATCAAAAACCAGAAATTATCTTTTCAGACGTAAAGATGCCGAAAATGGATGGAATAGAAATAATTGAGTGGCTAGATTCTATTTCTTATCCTGGAAAAGTTATTCTAATCACTGGATTTGACGATTATACCTATATGCGCAAAGCAATTCAGTGCAGCAGCTTTGATTACTTATTAAAGCCGATTGAAGCTGAATCTTTTAACAATACACTAACGGATGCCGTGCAATCATGGACAATGGAGAATAAAGATGCTGGTGTTTTGGAAGATGCAAAAAGACTGCGCTTGAATCAATTGGCTACACAAGCCTGTATGGGAGAAGAATTTGACTTAATAGAGCTTTCTTCTTATCTTCCCAATGGAGAGGAGTATGAGCTTACACTTATTTCTTTTTATCAGATGCACCATTCTGAACCATATATCCAGTTACTTGCAGATGAACTTGTTCAAAAAAGAATAGGAAATGCTTTTACCCTTCAACATGATCATAGCCTTTGCCTAGTGATTACAACATACCAACAATGGCTTTCTGTTGAAGAATGGATTATTCAACAATTCGATATTCCTATACGAATCGTAAATGGTGCACCCCTAACATCGTTAGAAAAAATACACGAGTCTTATCAAGCGATGCAAAAAGCAGTTGAAGAACAAAATTACCGAACGATTCATCGTTTAAATGATATAGATGATGCCAAGCGAATGCAGGATATTGTTTCTTATGTTGATACTTATTATATGGAAGAATTAAGTTTAGAAAAACTTTCTAATCTATTTTTCTTAAGTCGCGAGCATATCTCCAGAAAGTTCAAACAGCAAACAGGCATGCCCTTATCTAAATATATTATGAAGCTGAGAATCGAAAGAGCAAAATTCTTGCTTCGTGAAAAAGATGATAACATTTATGCAATTGCTTTATTACTGGGTTATCAGGACGAAAAATACTTCTCCAAACTATTTAAAAAAATGGTTGGCTTAACGCCATTTGAGTACAGAAATTGTCTGAAAACGTTAGACGCAAAGTAGATAATACAACAATTTATTAATAAATGAGAGTGAAATTATGACAAAGTGGACATTCACATGGCTTATTGCAGGACTGATGATTGTTGCACTTTCAGCTTGTCAACCTAAGTCAGAAGAATACTCAAGAGAAAGAGAAACAACCGATGAACGTATCACACTAACTATACGAAATCCAAAAGTAGAAATTTCTACAGAATTTGAGGAAATGGTTATGGCATATGAACTCGAACATCCAAATATAGATATTCAAGTCCATACTGTTGGTGGTGCTGTTGATGATCTTGCTGATTTGAAAGCCCAAATTGCTGCTGGGAATGGTCCTGATATTTTTACAAATACAGGATATGACAATGCGAAAATATGGAGCGACTATTTAGAAGATCTATCTGATCAACCATGGATTAAGCATGCATATAAAGACACATTGAAACCAGTAACAATGGATGGCAAAGTGTATGGAATGCCACTTAATATAGAAGGATATGGATTCATTTATAACAAGGATTTATTCCATAAGGTAGGAATTCATACGCTTCCTAAAACGTTATCTGAGTTACAGGAAACAGCAAAAATATTAGAAGAATCAGGTATTACTCCCTTTGCAACTGGATATTATGAAGAGTGGAAGCTTGGGGATCATCTCTTAAATATTGCTTTTGCACAACAAGATAATCCTGAAGCATTTATTGCCCAACTAAACAAGGGAACCACAAATATTGCAAGCAATCAAAACTTCTTAGATATTATTTCTTTACTTGATACTACCCTCAAATATGGAAATAACAATCCCCTAACAACGGACTATAATACAGAAGTTCACCTCTTCGCTTCAGGAAAAGCTGCGATGATCCAACAAGGCAATTGGATTCAGCCAATAATTGATCAGCAATCTCCCAACATGAACATTGGATTTCTGCCGATTCCTATTAACGAGGAACCAGCTGATGCAATAGTTGTTAATGTTTCTAATTATTGGGTAGTAAACAAGCAATCATCTAATGAAAAGAAAAAAGCAGCTAAAAACTTTCTAAACTGGATGGTATTTTCAGAGCAAGGAAAGTCCTTTATGACGGAACAATTTAAATTCATTCCAGCTTTTGACCATATAGAGACACACCATCTAGGACCTCTTGCAACGGAAATTATGAATTACTACCAAACAGGAAAAATCCTTAGAGCCAACTGGTTTTCCTTTCCTGGTAGTGCACGAGAAGAATTTGGATTAGCCATGCAATTATACGTGGGCAAACAGCTAAATCGAGATCAATTGTTGCAAGAATTTCAAAAATCTTGGGATAAGGCTGCCGTTCCATCTTCCCACTAATTCCTACCTTCTAATAGCTCCCTTTTGCAGGGAGCTATTTTTTGTGTTTTTTACAAACAATCATTCTCTCTATATGAAATAAGGAAGAAGGTCCCGGACTTCTATTACATCCACCTAGTATATTCGATTTATCTTATATCAATATAAGACTAGATTTCTATCAATTTATGCCATATGCGTAGAAACTAGATTAACCTATAATTTTTATTAGAAACACGGTGAATTTGCTGGTTTGATTTAATATATCAGCAGTTCTACCCTGTCCTTATCTTTTGTTTCATCTAACACATTCTAGGAGGTAAACCATGAAATTGAACAAACCAGCTAAACAAGCAACAGTCGTATTATTGAGTACAGCTATTTTATTTGGAGGTAGTGGATCACTAACTTTTGCAAAACAAAAAGAAATGTTAGATCACAAAGAATCCTATGGTATTTCACATATCACTCGATTCGATATGGAAAACATAACCGAACAACAAAACGATTCTAAATTTAAAGTGCCAACTTTTGATGAATCAACGATTAAAAACATTCCTTCAGCAAAGGGCTATGACGAAAATGGTAATTTGATTGACTTAGATGTCTGGGATACATGGCCGCTACAAAATGCAGATGGAACGGTTGCAGAATATAATGGCTATCAAATTGTGTTTGGATTAGCTGGAGATCCTGATAAAGGATGGGATACATTTATTTACATGTTCTATAAAAAAATTGGTGATAATTCCATTAATGCATGGAAAAATGCAGGAAGAGTATTTAAAGACAGCGATAAATATGCTACCAATGATGTTATTTTAAATAATCAAGCAGAAGAATGGTCTGGTTCAGCCACTTTCACTTCTGATGGAAAAATTCGCTTATTCTATACGAATCGTCATGGCTGGGATCCTGAACATGGATTTTTTGGGAAACAAACACTAACTACTGCCCAAGTTAATGTATCTAAATTAGATGCAAATACATTAAAAATCGATGGTGTGGAAGATCATAAATCGATCTATGATGGTGGAGATGGCTCAGTATACCAAACAGTTGATCAAGCTTTTTCGGGTGGAAATTATGCAGATAACCATACTTTAAGAGATCCTCACTACGTTGAAGACAATGGACACAAATATCTTGTATTTGAAGCTAATACAGGAACAGATTATGGCTATCAAGGAGAAGAATCATTATTTAATAAAATCTATTATGGGGGAAACACTAAATTTTTCAGAACAGAAAAAAAGCAGTTATTACAAAGTCCTAAAAAGAATTTAGCAACACTTGCAAATGGTGCATTAGGAATCATTGAGATTAATGATGATTATACACTTAAGAAAGAAATGAAGCCGTTAATCGCTTCCAATACTGTTACTGATGAAATTGAACGTGCAAATATCTTTGAAAAAGATGGTAAATGGTATCTATTTACAAGTTCTAGAGGATCAAAAATGACTATTGATGGGATTAACGACAAAGATATTTACCTATTAGGCTATGTAGCTAATTCTATTACTGGACCATATAAACCTTTAAACAAAACAGGTATTGTTTTACATCAAAATCTAGATCCAAATGATGTTACATGGAACTACGCTCATTTTGCGATTCCACAAAAGAATAGTGACAATGTAGTTGTCACAAGCTATATGACAAATAGAGGATTATTTGAAGATCATAAATCCACTTTTGCCCCAAGCTTTTTATTAAATATTAAAGGGAATAAAACTTCTGTAGTTAAAAATAGCATTTTAGAACAAGGTCAAATCACTATAAATAATTAACAGTAAAACATGCCAATTACTACTTAATTGGCATGTTTTACCAATAGAAAGAAATACAGGATAAGCGCGGTGATACTACCATGAAAAAACCATCAAAACACACACAGAAAATCCTATTTCTCTTATGCCTCATTATGCTTGTCGGCATCCTCTTATTTTGGAATCAAATCACTAAGGTTTTTATTGAAACAGTAGACTACCAAGAACAGAACATTATTTCTGATGGTCAATCCTATCGTCCCAAATACCATTTTACTACTCCTGACAAGTGGAAAAATGATCCACAAAAACCAATCTATTTAGATGGGTACTATCATTATTATTACCTTTACAATGGTGATTATCCTGATGGTAATGGTACAGAATGGAGACATGCTATATCAAAAGATTTAGTCCACTGGAAGGATAAAGGGATTGCCATCCCAAAATACACAAATCAAAATGGAGACCCTTGGTCAGGTTCTGTCGTTGTTGATAAGGAAAATACTGCCGGATTTGGATATAACGCACTCATCGCAATCGTCACGCAGCCGTCAGCCAATCAGCAAAAACAAGAGCAGTTCTTATGGTATAGCCTCGATAATGGCAATACATTCACTTCATACAACGATACACCTATAATGACAAATCCCGGAACCGATGATTTTCGTGATCCTAAAATCATTTGGTCAAATGAGTATCATAAATGGATAATGTTAATGGCTGAAGGAACAAAGATTGGTTTTTATAAATCCTCTAATCTGAAAGATTGGGCATATCTCAGCGATTTTTATACAAAGGATATAGGAATTGTGGAATGTCCGGATCTTTACTATATGCAGACAAATGATGGGAGCTTCAAATGGGTGCTTGGTGCTAGCGCAAATGGAAAAACAAAGAATCAGCCCAATACTTATGCATATTGGATTGGTCATTTTGATGGAAACCATTTTACAGCTGATTATTTGGAACCCCAATGGCTTGATTATGGTTTTGATTGGTATGCTGGAGTGACCTTTGAAGATGGAAGTAATAGTAATAGTGATAATTACAAGAAAAGATATGCTTTTGCATGGATGAACAATTGGAATTATGCCGACAATACCCCTACATTGCAAGAAGGCTATAACGGAATGGATTCTGTTGTTCGACAAATTCAATTAAAAAATAATAGGGAAAATTCCTATTATTTAGCATCCCAACCAATCGAAACATACAACAATCTGGCCAAGACAAAAGATCATCTAAAGGAAATAGAAGTAAACGGCCAAAAGCAACTAGAGATGACAGGAGAAATTTATCAACTAGAGACAGATATCTCTTGGACAGAGTTAGATAATGTCGGTTTAAGACTTAGAGAATCTTCTGATCAAGAGCGATATGTGAATGTAGGAATATTTATAAAAGAAAAATATTCGTATGTAAATCGTTCTTTGACTGATCATCCAGATGAGCTGAATTCACATTCAGAAAGTAGAGCACCTTTTCCTGCTGAACAAAAACAAGTACATTTAAAGATCCTTGTTGATAAAAGTAGTATCGAGGTTTTTGTAGATGATGGGAAGATTGTTCATTCGAATTTAATATTTCCTCATATAGATGATCAAGCCATCACATTGTATTCAGATGGCGGGACAGCAATTTTTAAGAATATTACGATTACACACTTTGATTAATGGAATTGGGTACTTCTTTCTAAGACAGAAAACAGAACATATTTTTTCATTAATTGTCAGCTTTCCTTTTACCATATATACTGTACGGTTTATCCCATGAGTGATGGCATTTTTTCTTAAGTGTAAGAATCTTATTTGAAAACAAATCCTATTATACACTCTATTTAGATT
>NZ_JVDT01000228.1 GCF_001076885.1 Bacillus sp. 522_BSPC | reverse complement strand
TATAAATGTCAACACAAATATGTACAATTTTGCTTGCGTAAGGATGTACAAAATCACTCGTTTTCTTGCGTTAAATGAGCCTTTAATCGATAAGAATCACCTACAATGGTTACGACAGTTGCGTGATGTAAAATACGATCTAAAATCGCATTCGCTAGTTTAGTCTCTTGAAAAATTGTATCCCACTCTTTGAAATTTACATTTGTAGTGAGAATCGTACTTTTCTTTTCGTATCTCATGTCAATGAGCTGAAAAAAGAGCTTCGCATCTTCCGCATCTATTGGCAAGTAACCAATTTCATCTACGATTAAAAGCTTGTACTTGGCATAATGCTTTAAACGACTTTCTAAACGGTTTTCCAACCGTGCTTTCTTCAAATTCTGGATTAAATCATGGCACTTAATAAAATAAGTACTAGTTCGTTTCTTCGCTGCGGCAATTCCGATTGAAGTGGCCAAATGGGTCTTTCCAACACCACTTGTACCCAAGAAAACGATATTTTCATTCTCCTCTATAAAACGGAGCGTTAAAAAATCTAAGATTTGTTGTCGGTTAATGGAGGGTTGAAAATCAAAATCGAAATCAGTTATTTCTTTACGATGTGGGAATGCACCTACTTTCACCATTGCCTGTGTCATATTTTGCTCTCGGACATCAATTTCATAGTTCGTTAATTTAATCAAAGTATCATTAAAGGACAATTGATTATTTACACTAAAGTCTATGACTTCATTTAAATGTAACGTCATTTGCTTAAGCCCCAGATACTCTAGATTCTTTAATAATTGCTGATGATTTGTTGTTACTTGATTCATTATTTATACACTTCTCCAATCGCTGCTAAGTTCTTTTTCGCTAACTCATCAATATTAGGATAGTTAGGCATAGAAACCCCTAGTGATTCCTGATAGTGGGTTTCTTGATAATTTAATTTCTTCCCACTTAAGGGATGTTGTGCGATGAGCTCCGTGTTATAATAAACCCATATTTGATCATCATACACTTGTAGTCCAACTCTCTTTCCTTGGTATTTTGCTGGTACCGAGTATTGATTCGATTTGTAAGAAATCATGTTGGAGGCATTCACCTTTACAAGCTTATGATTGATTCGATAGAAATCTCTTACTTGGACAGTTGGTAGCTGGTGTAAGAGGTTCTTTTCTTTTTTAAATTCTAATACTGGTATCTTGCCAGTCCCCTGATGTACCTCATGATTGACTCGATTACATAAATCCTGTACAAATCGGTGTAATTCTTCTAAGGTCAGTTGACCTTGATAAGCATGAATTTCATCTAATAGTTTCATCGTTGTTTCTACTTTTCCTTTTGTACGTGGTCTGCCTGCTACACAAGGTTTTACTTTAAAACCAAAGTCGTTAGCGAATTGTGCAAACTTATTATTCACTTTTCCGCTAGAAAATTCTGTTCTAGCTTCATCCATAACTGTTTTCATATTGTCCGTAATTATCTCTGAAGGAACACCACCAAGTGCTTCAAATGTTTCCGTTAAAAACGAAAACAATGTACTTTGTGATTTAGAGATACTTAGATGGAACGTGCGGAACCTTGAATAAGAAAGAACAAGAACGGCCACATTCACTTCTACCTGTTGACCATCCTTAGTATCAAATAGAATACTTTCTTTCCAATCTAGTTGTGCTTGTTTACCTGGTGCTGTTTCAAAACGAGCTGCCCCTTTGGGGGAGGCAATCTTTTTGTCCTCATCAAAATAAGCTTTAAATTCTGGTATTCTAGCTATATACGCCCTAAATGTAGAAGCCGAACAATCAAGACCATGATTATCTTTTAAATATTGCCAAAGCACCCTCCGATAATAAAACTTCTGTTTCGAATCCTCCGATAAAAGTGCGGCTATAATTTCATAATATTCATCAAGCATAGATGCCTTTTTCCTTGTACGTTTTGGAATAAACCCATTGAGATATTTATCGATTGTTCTACGATCTACCCCTAATTCCCTAGCTAATTCACTTTTATTAATTTTCATCTTTAACTGCTCCATTACTTGTTTGAATTTTCCTAAATCTGAAAGACTCTTAATCTCAAAATCTGTTTCAATATTTAACTTTATGTACATACTAATCACCCAATATTAGTATGTAATTCATAATCAATTTTGTACATCTTTATTCAAGCACGTTTGTACATATTTAAATTATCATTTCTACGCTGTCGCTTCGTGTTTCCTATATCTCAGTCGATGCCCCTCCAGTTTGTACGGCGATGAGCAAGGGCGCTTGCGCTTTTCTTAGGAGGACCTGATTAATTTATAAAAACGTAAGAAAATCTAACAAAAATATATTAACAAAATATTCTAATGATATAAAAAGGATATAAAAGTAAAATATTGCGAAATAACGCACAAAATAAAATAAAATTTCAGAATTTATAAATAAATTATTGAAATTTTATTTTTATGTTTTATAATAGATGTTAAGAAAGGTAACGAGGAGTGTGAGGGGTGTATATATTAGGAATCGATGGTGGTGGAACAAAAACCACTGGAGTTATAACAGATATAAATGGAAAGATTATCGCCATTCATACGGTAGGTGGAACAAACCAAAATGGTTCGAATAAAGAAGCGATTAAGCAGAAAATGAAAGAACTGCTAATGGAGCTGAAAAAGCAAAAAAAAGAGGCTTATTCAAAGCTTGCTGTTGTTTTCGCGGGAATGTCTGGTGTAGAGAGTCTAGAGGGGAAACAACTAATTGAACAATCTATTTATAAACATATAAGCACATCTATTCCTTTGATTGTTGATAATGATGGAGTAAATGCTCTTTATTCAGGAACTTTAGGCGAACCAGGAATCGTTCAAATTGCTGGAACAGGCTCGATTACCTTTGGAATAAATGCAAATGGAGAGCGTGGTAGGGTTGGAGGATGGGGCTATTTGCTGGATGATGACGGAAGTGGGTATGCTCTTGGAAGAGAAGCATTAATGGCAGTTTACAGATACTATGATGGATATGGAGAGCAAACATTACTAACAAAATTCTTCCTAGAATACTTTCAAACAGATACTCCAAAAGAAATGATTCCGTCTATTTATCAACAAGGGAAAGCACGAGATATTATCGCTCCACTAAGTAAATTAGTTGTTGCTGCAGCAGACAAAAACGATGCAGTAGCTAAAAAAATCGTAGATAAATCTTCTCTGAATATGGGAAATTCCGTTTTAGCTCTAATAAACAACTTATTTTATGATCAGAAGCAAAAAGATCCAATAAAAATCATTTTAGCTGGCGGTGTATTTAATCGTGCAGATTTATTTATTCCTTCTTTAAAGAAACATTTAGATGCAGCAAATGTGCAAACTGAGCTCATTGTGCCAGAGATGCCACCAATTGCTGGCGCTGTTATAGCTGGATTAAAGCAACTACGAATACCGATAGATAATAGTTTAGTCAATGAATGGAAACACCTTTTATATCCTGTTTGAAATAAAAAGTCATAATTTTTTATATATTAACGAAATAATATTTCTGATTGTATCGTCTAAAAGTCAAAAACCTTAATGGAAGAGGTTCAAGATGAAGTATATAGAATGGAAGGAAAACTGGACAGAAGACATTGTTGATTTATGGAATAAAGAGCTAGAAAAGGTATTTCCAATGCAACAAACGTTGTTTAAGCAAAATAGTTTAGAGGATAAAAATATTGATTGGTCTGCTTCATTGCTTGCATTAGATCATACAGATAGAGTGGTAGGTTTTATTATCGTTAAAAGGTGGCAAGAAACCATTGAAATAAAGATGAATCCTAATGTGGCATGGATACAAGTGCTTTTAGTTGATTCAGATTTTAGAAAGAACGGAATTGGATCGACATTACTGTATAAGGCAGAAGAAAAATTACAGAAGACAAATATGGAAAAAGTATGGCTTGGAAAAGATCCTTGGCATTACTTTCCTGGTATTCCAAGTGAGTGGAAAGATTCACAAAAGTGGTTCGAAAAAAGAGGTTACGAGAATCACGGGAAAGAAACAGACTTGATTTGTAGCTATTCAGATGATTTATCCGTTGAATTCCCAACTTTTAAAGACGTAGAATTTCGTTTATTAAAGCCTAACCAACAAAAAGCGTTTTTAAATTTTTTACATACCTCTTTCCCTGGTAGATGGGAATATGAGGCGATTAAATATTTTGAAAAAGGTGGGCTGGGAAGAGAATTTGTTCTTTTGGTAAAAGGAGGAGAAATTATTGGATTTTGTCGGATTAACGATATTAGATCACCAATAATTGGCCCTAATGTATATTGGTCTCCTCTTTTCAATAGTGATCTAGGTGGTATAGGACCTTTAGGCATTAGTCAAAAGGAACGGAAAAATGGGTATGGAATTACACTTGTACAGGCAGCCATCTATTTTCTAAGAAAAAGAAAGATAAAACATCTCATAATTGATTGGACTGGCTTGGTAGCATTCTATGAAAAACTTGGATTTCAAAAATGGCAAGAATATGAGACATATAGTAAAAGATTAATAAAGTTAAGGGATACTGTTAGAGAAAAATAGAAACCGGATATTGAGAAAGGCGTGTAGAAATGAAAGAGAACCTTTCAGTATTGACTACAGAGCAATATAATGAACGTTCCCAAAATATAGATCAGCTTTCTACGAAAGAAATCATTACTTTAATGAATGAAGAGGATAAGAAAGTAGGGGAAGCGGTAGAAAGAGTTTTGCCACAAATTGAAGCAGCAGTTGAGACTGTATATCAGTCGATAAGAAATGGAGGAAGACTATTTTATGTAGGTGCTGGAACAAGCGGAAGGATTGGCGTCTTAGATGCATCAGAATGCCCACCAACTTTTTGTACTCCACCTGAAATGGTACAAGCGCTAATTGCTGGAGGAGAGACAGCGATTGTGTCAGCTGTGGAAGGAGCGGAGGATAACTTTGATAGGGGAGCAGAAGATTTAAGAATAAGGCAAATTTCCTCGGATGATGTCATTATTGGAATAGCCGCAAGTGGAAGGACGCCCTATGTAAAAGGGGCATTACATTATGCAGGAAAGCAGCAGGCAGCAACAATTGCTCTATCTTGTAATTTGAATGCAGAAATAAGTAACTACGCCAAACAAAAAATTGAAGTAGTGGTTGGCCCAGAGATATTAACAGGCTCTACTAGATTAAAATCTGCCACCGCTCAAAAGATGATCGTGAATATGATAACAACAACAACCATGATTAAATTAGGAAAAGTGTATGGAAATTTAATGGTTGATCTAAACGCAAGTAATTTGAAACTACTTGAAAGAGCAAGAAATATTGTAATGAAATCAACGGGTGTACCTTATGAAGAAGCCGTCGACGTGCTAAATGCTACCAATCAACGTGTGAAAACAGCGATTGTCATGCTACAGGCGAAAATTTCGTTGGAAGATGCGAATAAATATCTGGATCAAGCAGGTGGATTTATCCATAAAGCACTTAAAATCGCAAAAGAAGGAAATGTGGTATGAAATCAAATGTTTTGAAATTTCTTCAACGAGAAGTGGAATTAGAGAATATACCTGGTGCAGTTGTTAAAGTGTCTTATAAGGGGGAAATGCTTGTTCAAGAAGCTGTTGGTTCACGTATATCATATCCTAATCCAGAGCCAATGCAGCTAGATACACTGTTTGATCTTGCATCGTTAACGAAGGTTGTTGCAACGTTGCCTGTTATTATGAAATTGATTCAAACAGGAGAAATCCGATTAGATGACAAGGTGTCTTTTTTTCTACCTTCGTTTCGTGTTAATGGGAAGTCTGCTATTACTATTCGTCATTTACTTACCCATACTTCTGGATTGCCAGCACATCGGCCATTTTATAAAGAATCATGGAATACAGAAGAGATCATTCAACAGATATGTAAAGAGGCTCCGATGAATACTATTGGGGAAAAGGTGATATATAGTGATCTTGGTCTTATTCTATTATATAAGCTTATTGAAATTATTACCCAAGAGGAGTTTACGACCTTTGTAAAAAGAGAAATATTTGATCCGCTTCATATGACTGAAACCGGTTTTAATCTTCCAATGGAAAAAGAAAGGTTTGCCGCGACTGTGTTCAGCGAGAAAGTAGCTAGCTATAAGCAAGGTATTGTCCATGATGAAAATGCAGAAAGCATGGGTGGGATAAGTGGGCATGCTGGATTGTTTTCAACTATGAAGGATGTCTCTCGTTTTGCGGAAATGATAGAAAGTGATGGGGTATACAATGGAAAGGAAATTCTACCAAAGAGTATATTACAGCTTTCTAGAAAAAATTTTACTCCTTTT
Source organism: Bacillus sp. 522_BSPC (assembly GCF_001076885.1). Lineage (GTDB taxonomy): Bacteria > Bacillota > Bacilli > Bacillales > Cytobacillaceae > Niallia > Niallia hominis. The sequence continues at coordinate 1,774 of NZ_JVDT01000228.1, read as the reverse complement.
GATGAGGAGTACAGAGGGCTTGGCTGGATATTAAAAGGACAAGCAGGCTCTTCTTGTGGGGACTTATTTTCAGATACCTCCTATGGGCATACAGGTTATACGGGGACAAGCTTATGGTTTGATCCAGAAATAAAACTACATGTAATTCTGCTTACAAATAGAGTCCATGGTAAGAATCAAGAGGCAATTCTTCGCCTACGCCCCAGATTACATAACTTAATAAGATCCTATTTTTAAAGAGAAGGGAGAGGAGATAGTATGACCAAACAAATTCATTTAGTCATTGTTGGTGCTCATTGTGGAGATGGAGAAATACAAGCTGGTGCCATTGCATATAAGTACGCAAAAGCAGGGCATAAGGTAACATTTTTACATCTAACAGCCGGTGAAAAAGGGAATCCGTCGCATATATCAGTGGAAGAATATCGAAAACAAAAAATTGCAGAATCAGAAAAAGTGGCGGAAATATTGGGAGCAGACACAATTACGTTAGACTATAAAGATGCAGAGCTTACATTTAACGATGAGATAATCATACATGTGGCAACGCTAATGCGGAAGTTGAAGCCAACCTTAGTTATCACGCATTGGATAAATAGCATGCATCCAGATCATGCTATTTGTCCAAGAATTATTCAAGCAGCACAGTTAAAGGCAGGACTTTCAGGGTTTGATTTAGAAGGGCTTGCACCACATTATTATGGCTATCTTCATAGTGAGAATTGGGAGGATATGGATGGCTACGTTCCAGATATTTTTGTAGATGTGTCTGAGGAATATGATACCTATTTATCTGCCTTATCCAACTATTGGTTTATTATGAATTCAGCTTCTTTTCGATACTATGACTATTACGAAGCATTGGGTACAGTCAGAGGTTGTTTAAATAAAACGAAATATGCCCAGACCTTAAAATACCCTTTAAATGCAAATATAAAAAAAGGTGCTAATATTCCAGGACTAGAACTTTGATGAAAGGAGCTGAAGAAGTTTGGGGCAATTACGTATGGAGCAAAAGATAGGGCAGTTAATGGTATTCGGATTCTCAGGGAAAGTGATTACAGAAGAATTAAAAATGCTGATTCGAGAACATTATGTTGGTGGTATTATCTTATTTGGGAGAAATATTGGCACGCCAAAGGAAGTACTAAAGCTTACTACTGAATTGCAGAGAGAGGCTAAACTAGCTGGTCATGAATATCCATTATTTATTTGTACAGATCAAGAAAATGGTGCGGTAAGGCGTCTTGGGGAAGGGGCAACCGTGTTTCCAGGAGCTATGCTATTAGGCGCAACACAAAACCCAGAAAATGCGTATGAAATTGGAAGGGCATGCGGAAAAGAATTAAAATCATTGGGGATTAATTGGAATCTTTCACCTGTTTTGGATGTGAATAATAATGCAAATAATCCAGTTATCGGCGTTCGTTCATTTGGAGAGTCGGCAGAAAAGGTAGCGTTATTTGGAGAAAAGGCAATGAAGGGGATGCAAGATGCAGGAATAATAACAACTTTAAAGCACTTTCCAGGACATGGAGATACAAGCGTGGATTCCCATCTTGATTTACCAGTTATTGATCATTCATTGGAAAGATTAGAAGAAGTAGAGCTAAAGCCATTTACTGCCTGTATTCAAAGTGGAGCAGATATTATTATGACAGCTCATATTTATTTTCCAGCTTTAGAAGATGAAGCTTTTTTACCTGCTACACTGTCCAAGAAACTAATTACAGGGTTATTAAGAGAAAAGTTAAAGTTTAACGGAGTGGTTACT
>NZ_JVDT01000227.1 GCF_001076885.1 Bacillus sp. 522_BSPC | reverse complement strand
CATTTCCGGGATGAACGCCTTTTTCACTACTTTCAATCCTAATTTTGGTTTTCCTTTCCACAATGAACGCCGCTTTCATTACTCACAATGCTAAAAGCGGCTTTCATCTCCAATATGAAAGCCGCTTCCCTATCTCATGTATTATTAACATTCATCGCAGACTGATTGTATTTTTTTAACAACCTTGCAAATGTCTCTCGTTCTTCTTCTGACCAAACATTGGTAACTTCTGCTACTCTTTTCTTTCTAAACTGTTTTTCTTTTTTAAATTCTTCTAATCCTATATCGGTTATCTGGAGTGTATAGGCTCTGCCATCTGTTTCATCTGGAATTCGGAACAAGTAGCCTTTCTGTTCCAGTGCTGCTGCCTGCCTACTTACGGTAGAAACATCTAGTTGAAATTCAGTTGCTAGCGCTTTAACACCAGCTGGCCCTTTTGTCACTATTTCATGTAATAACAGATATGCTGACCGATCAAGATTACCATTTTTTTTATGGGAAGACGTGTGTGTAATGCGACGTATCAGAATGGATAATTCAACCTCTAGTTCTTCCAACGATTCTTCATGCATAGATTAACTACCTCACCGTTTCAATATATTTCTATAAAAATATGATAGCACACTTATTTAATGATTTGTAATGGACAGGGGAAGCTCCATTTCTGAAAATAGAATTGACGTTTTGAAATATAGTTGTATAATACAATTATATAGTTTCCTTATACAACTATTTTTAAAAAATCTAAGGGGGAAAGAAAATGCTAGCCCGTGATATTATGGTAAACCAAGTATATAAAGTGAAGGAAAGCGACACCGTCCGTTCTGTTATCGAAAAATTTATTGATTACAAAATTAGCGGTCTTCCAATAGTCAATGATCGAAATGAAATTGTTGGTTTCATCAGTGATGGAGATGTGTTGCGCTATATTGGTAAACATGATGATCATATTATCGACAGTATTTATTATGCTGTGGTAATTAAAGGCGATGATGAAGATTTTGACCAAAGATTACAAAGTCTCTTGCATTTGAATGTAATGAAAATCGCGAAGAAAAAAGTTGTAAAGGTAGCTTGGGATGAAAAAATAGAAGTGATTGCGGCTTTACTAGGTAAGAAGCAAATAAAAAAAGTGCCCGTTGAAAAAAACGGAATTTTAGCAGGCATTATTAGCCGCGGAGATGTAATACGGAATTCTTTTAAGGAATTAATCTAATACATTTTGAACCAAAGGGATAATAGAAAAAGGGGAGATTTATCAATGCCATCTTTACAATCTGTATCAGCAGATTCAACAAAAAATAATATAAATACGAGGACTGAAGCTAGCTTGTTAAAACAGCCGAAAGCAGTATGGGCTGTATTTTTTGCTGGGATTATTGCCTTTATGGGTCTCGGTCTCGTTGATCCAATCCTTCCAGCGATTGCAGAGAAGCTTGATGCCTCACAAAGCCAAGTAACCCTGCTCTTCACTAGCTATAATGCGGTAATGGCCGTAGCAATGCTCATTACTGGGATGATTTCATCAAGACTTGGAGTTAAGTGGACACTTATCTTAGGAATAGTAATCATTGCTGTTTTCTCTTGCTTAGGCGGACTTTCAAATGGAATCTGGACACTTGTGGGACTACGCGGCGGATGGGGTCTTGGAAATGCGCTATTTGTAGCAACTGCGCTCGCCGCGATTGTATCTCTATCAAACAGCGGTACTGCAAAAGCAATTATTCTTTATGAAGCTGCTATTGGACTAGGAATCTCTGTTGGGCCTCTTCTAGGTGGCTGGTTAGGGGCTATGTCTTGGAGAGGTCCTTTCCTAGGTGTCGCAGCTTTAATGGTAATTGCCTTTTTTGGTATTTTAATTTTAATGCCAAAAGCTACATTACAGAATAACACGGTTAAGCCAAAAACATCTTTAGCAGATCCGTTTAGGGCACTAAAACACCGTTCCTTGCTTATATTCGGGATTGCTGCTGCATTATATAATTTTGGATTTTTCACATTGTTGGCCTATGCTCCTTTTGTTATGGGCTTAGATGAACATGGATTAGGCTTTGTATTCTTGGGCTGGGGAATTTTATTAGCTGTAACTTCTGTCTTTATGGCACCGAAATTACAAGAGCGCTTCGGTACAGTGAAATCTATGTGTGCCATGTTAACATTGTTTGCAGTAGTGTTAGTTGCGATGGGGATTTGGACATCGACACAATGGGTAATTATCGTAGCGGTTATTGCAGCTGGTGCTTTATTAGGTAACAATAATACACTGATTACAACTGCTGTAATGAATGCAGCTCCTGTTGAACGCTCAACTGCTTCAGCAGCATACAGTTTTCTACGCTTTATAGGTGGTGCCATTGCACCTTTTACAGCTGGTAAATTAGCGGAAATTTTCAATCCATCTGTACCATTCCTTGTAGGAGCTGGATTTGTGTTAATTTCCGTAGTATTCATCTGGTTTAATAGTAAGCATGTAAGCCATGTAGATGAATTAGGTTCTGGACATTAACACTAAATAGTTAGTGAATATTCGAAATCATTCTAGAGGCTGGGACAAATCTAAATAACTAATCTTTAAAGACGAACAATCTCTAATTTAGCTCTTAAATAAAGCTACTTTTTCATATTAGTTATTTATGGTTTCAAATATATTCAAGTGTAAAAACTAAGT
>NZ_JVDT01000226.1 GCF_001076885.1 Bacillus sp. 522_BSPC | reverse complement strand
ATTACACTTCGTTTTTAAACCTTTTTCTAAAAAACAAACACGAATTTTTTTGTAAATTAATTACATTATAGTTCTTGTTTAATTTTGGTAGAAATGCTTATTTCCCAGCCGCTTTATTCCTTTATATAGAAAAGTTTTAACTTATACCCCTATCCATTTTTTAAATGTAGGAATATTTATTCAATTACAACATTAAAATTGTATATATAGTGTTTTCCCATTATAATAGTGTTGTTAAAAAATTGAAATGAGGGGATGTATGAATGAAATTGAAAGCGTTTCCACCTGTTAAAGGCAAGCATAACCTTGAGAACTATGAGGACTTGTACCAACATTTCAAATGGGACCAAGCAGAAAAGGAATTTTCTTGGCATCAGACTGGAAAAGTTAACTTAGCTTATGAAGCAATTGACCGTCATGCTGAGAATTACCGTGCCAACAAAGTAGCCCTCCACTATTTTCATCCATCAAGAAAAGAGACATACACATTCAAAGACTTAAAGAAATTATCAAATAAAGCTGGAAATGTTTTAAAAAATGTAGGAAACGTAAAAAAAGGCGATCGAGTGTTTATTTTTATGCCTCGTTCCCCTGAATTATATTTCGCTTTAATTGGAGCGATAAAATTAGGAGCCATCGTTGGTCCACTGTTTGAAGCATTTATGGAGGATGCCGTAAAGGACCGTCTCCATGATAGTGAGGCAAAAGTTATCATTACTACACCTGAACTTGTAAATAGGATTCCACATACAGAATTAAAAGCTTTAGAAACAATTTTTATTATTGGGGAAGATGTACAAGAGGATGATAAAACAAAAGATTTCCTTCAATATTTTCACTCTGCTTCTATTGAATTAGACATAGAATGGGTTGATCGTAAAGATGGATTAATCCTTCACTATACCTCTGGTTCCACTGGAAAACCAAAAGGTGTGCTTCATGTCCACAATGCGATGATCCAGCACTACCAGACAGCAAAGTGGGTTTTAGATTTACAAGAAGATGATGTCTACTGGTGCACAGCTGACCCTGGGTGGGTAACAGGTACCTCCTACGGCATTTTTGGTCCTTGGCTTACTGGCTCAACAAATGTGGTTGCAGGTGGGCGTTTTAGTCCAGATATATGGTATAAAACGATTGAAACATTTGGAGTGACCGTTTGGTACAGTGCACCTACCTCATTTCGGATGCTGATGGCAGCTGGGGATACGGTTACCGAAAAATACACCCTCTCCTCCTTGCGTCATATTCTAAGCGTAGGTGAACCGCTAAATCCAGAGGTAATCCGGTGGGGTCACGAAGTATTTGGACATCGCATTCATGATACTTGGTGGATGACTGAAACTGGTGCACAGCTGATATGTAATCTACCTTGTATGGATATCAAGTTAGGCTCAATGGGGAAACCTCTTCCAGGGATAGAAGCTGTTATTCTGGACGATAACGGAAATATTTTGCCGCCAAATCAGATGGGGAATTTAGCCATTAAAAAAGGTTGGCCATCAATGATGCATACAATTTGGAACAATCAGGAGAAGTTCAATAGTTATTTTCAACATGATGAATGGTATGTTTCTGGTGATTCCGCTTATATGGATGAAGAAGGTTACTTCTGGTTTCAGGGACGGGTGGATGATGTTATTATGACGGCTGGAGAAAGAGTTGGTCCATTTGAAGTGGAAAGCAAACTAATTGAATTTCCTGCAGTAGCAGAAGCTGGTGTAATTGGAAAGCCAGATCCTATTCGAGGTGAAATTATTAAAGCCTTTATTGCACTAGTTGACGGCTATAAAGAAACAGATGAATTAAAAGAAGAAATACGTATATTTGTAAAAACAGGCTTGGCCGCTCATGCCGCTCCAAGAGAAATTGAATTTTGCGAAAAGCTTCCTAAAACCCGTAGCGGAAAAATAATGAGACGTGTTTTAAAGGCTTGGGAACTCGGACTCCCTACTGGCGATCTTTCTACAATGGAGGATTAAAATTCAAAATAATAGGAAAAGAAATGGAGTGCTTCTTCCATCTCGAAATGGGAGTGCACTCCTTTTCTATTTTTTTTGCTAGAAAAGGAGTATTTTTTCGATTTCATAAGTCTAAAGGTTGGTGTTCATCTCCTTTCTATGGCAAAATAAAAATGGTCTACTGTATTAGAAATTTTAATCTTGCACAATTATTAAAGCGTTTTCTATTAATAGAAGGGACTGAGAAACGTGAGAACAATCAAACTAGGTAGCAGTACTTTAGAAGTGCCTGTAGTAGCGGTTGGCTGCATGCGTATTAACTCATTAGAAAAAAAGGAAGCAGAGCAATTTGTACAAACTGCTTTAGAACAAGGTGCTAACTTCTTTGATCACGCAGACATTTATGGTAGCGGTACTTGTGAAGAGATATTTGCAGATGCTATTCATATGTCTCCAAGTGTACGCGAAAATATTATTTTGCAATCCAAATGTGGCATTCGCAAAGGAATGTTTGACTTTTCAAAAGAACATATCTTAAACTCCGTTGATGGAATATTAAGTAGGCTAAAAACAGAATACTTAGATACCCTTCTGCTTCATCGTCCCGATGCTTTAGTTGAACCTGAGGAAGTTGCAGAAGCATTCCAAATTCTTGAGCAATCTGGAAAGGTTCGTCATTTTGGCGTTTCTAACCAAAATCCGATGCAAATACAACTATTGCAAAAATATGTGAAACAGCCTCTTGTGGCTAACCAATTGCAACTAAGTATTACAAATGCCAATATGATTTCTAATGGAATCAATGTAAATATGGAGAATGACTCTGCAATTAATCGTGATGGCAGTATTTTAGACTTCTGTCGCTTGCATGATATTACAATCCAGCCTTGGTCTCCATTCCAATATGGTTTTTTTGAAGGGGTATTCCTTGGAAATGAAAAATTTCCTGAATTAAATCAACAAATAAATGAAATTGCTGAAAAGTATCAAGTCAGCAATACAACTATTGCGATTGCGTGGTTATTGCGCCATCCTGCTAACATGCAGCCGGTTATTGGAACAATGAATGTGGATCGTTTAATCGATTGCTGTAAAGCAAGTGATGTTCATTTAACACGAGAAGAATGGTACAGTATTTATCGCGCTGCTGGGAATATCTTGCCTTAATCCACAAAGGAAAATATGACTTTAAAAAGCCAGTCAACAACCACAAAATTGCGAGTTGTTAACTGGTTTTTTATTATCGATTATCTACTTTTTCTGGATACATATCATGGTTCATTAATCGATGGGCTGCCATCTCTTCAAATTTAGTGCCCGATTTTCCATAATTGCACCATGGATCAATTGATATTCCGCCACGTGGAGTGAATTTCCCCCAAACCTCGATATATCGAGGATCTAATAGTTTGATTAAATCATTCATGATAATATTCACACAATCTTCATGAAAATCACCGTGATCGCGAAAGCTAAATAAATATAATTTAAGAGATTTGCTTTCTACTATTTTCTTATTTGGGATATAGGAAATATACATTGTGGCAAAGTCAGGCTGTCCAGTTATTGGACAAAGGCTAGTAAACTCTGGACAATTAAATTTTACAAAATAATCTCTATCAGAGTGGAGATTATCTACCGATTCTAACACCTCTGGTGCATAATCACTTTTATATTGAGTATTTTGATTTCCTAACAAAGTTAAATCTGTTAATCCTTCTTCTTTCTTTCTTCCAGACATTTGAGCTCCTCCTTGTTTGGTGTTTCCCAACACTGCATAAAAGAGAGGTATTTTACCTTACGCAGAAACTAGCTGAATAAAACAAAAAAGCCATATCCTTTTTATGGACATGGCGTTGATTGCATGTATCCATAGTTTTTTATAGAGGGTATTCGCTATGAACCTCTCCCGTCTCAGTACGGGTATTTCGTTTTTAACTATATAGAAATCGCGAAATTTCGTCAATTAGAAATAAATAACTTTCTCTCTTCATGAAGATGTAACGTAATTTTTTTAATGAATCCACAGCCTCAATCGTTCCAATATTAATTTTCCTATCCAAAAAAATCAATCTATGAAACCAGCCTACTTGTGCTGAACTTCTATTGTTTCGATTCCTTCTTCTTCCATTTCAGCCTTTAAATCATCTTGTACTGTTACATCTGCGAGCTTTACTTTAGAACGATAGGCAGAACGCACGACTACATGGGATGCGACAGGTGAGGTTAGGAAAACAAAGAAAATTCCTAGAAATAAACGAATACTAAAAGTTCCCTCTATGATAAAAAAGACAAACGTTCCAACAAGAGTAAAAAGTACTCCCATTGTAGAGCCTTTGGATGCAGCATGTGATCTCGTATAAACATCTGGAAGTCTTATTAGTCCTAATGAGCTAAGAAAACAGAAGATAGCGCCAAAAAATATAAGTAGAACTGCTATAAGCTCAATCGGATTGTTTTCGCTCAATGACTACACCTCTTTCAATATATCGTGCAAAGGCAATGGTTCCAATAAATGATAGAATCCCTATTAATAAAATTACTTCAAAAAAACCTGTATTTCGAAGCAACACAGAAAAGATAGCTACTCCGGCAATTAAATTAATCCCCAAACAATCAAGCGCCTGAATTCTATCTGGAGCAGATGGACCTTTGACCAGCCGAAAAACCGTTGCAAATATAGATAGAACAAGTAAAATTAAGGATCCAACCAATAGATTATCAATCATAACGAGTCACCCTCTTAATAGCCTTTTCAAATTTTTCCTTCGAACGAAAGATGGATTCTTTTTGAGCGGGTATATCCATTGCATGGATAAAAAACTTATTATTATCAGAAGTGACCTCCACAACAACTGATCCCGGGGTTAAATTCATTAATAAGGCTAACAAGGAAACCTCTAATTCCCCCTCTAATTCCGTCTCTAAGGAAAATATTCCTGGGGAAATATTAATCCTAGGTTTTATTATTTGTCGAATGACGACTACACTCGATGTAAACAGCTGTTCAATAAACACAACGAACAACTTAATGACTGCAAAAAATGTCTCTAAATAAAAGTTAGTTGACATATAGCGGCGCAAGATAAAGAGAACGAGAATTCCAAATAAATAACCAGTAAAGAAGGTCAATACATTCCAGGTGTCTTGCAAAAACATCCAAATGACACCTATTAACAAGTTAATTAATATTTGCATAGGCATATTAATCACCTCTTTCCATCCATTTAATTACTCCTTTTATTTTCCATTTCCCAAAACAGCCTCTATATAATAAAGAGGATTCATTAACCCTTCCACTGCCATATCTACATATTCATGTATTCCTTCTGTCCCAATGCCTAAAGCAATCGTCAAGAAAGTAAGCACAGAAATTGGCAGCATTAATCCTTTTGTTGTCCCTTTTTCTTCTTCAAGTGTTAAATCCGTATATCCCCAAAACACCGACATAAATACTTTCATAATAGAATAAAGAACAAATAAACTACTAATCAGTCCAAATGCACCTAGCCAATAGTATCCTGCAGTAAATGTCCCTTCTGTTATAAATATTTTACCTAGAAAGCCACTTAAAGGAGGTATCCCTGATAAAGACAGTGCTGCAATAAAGAACATCCAGCCTAACTGAGGATGCAAGCGAATCAATCCGTTCATTTCATCTAATTTACTTGTTCCTGTTAGATGGATTACGGTGCCTCCTAATAGGAAAATAAGTGCTTTAATCACCATATCATGAATGAAATAATAGATAGAACCAGTCATCCCTACCGTTGTATAAGTAGCGACTCCTGCTAAAATAAAGCCGACACCAATGACCACATTATAGGTCATTACCTTATAAATATCTCTATAGGCAACCGCTCCGATTGCCCCAAGTGTCATCGTAATACCTGCAAGGATGCCAATTAATAAATGTGTTATTTGTACTTCATGATAAAAAATCAAGGTAAATACTCTGATAATTGCATACATTCCAACCTTTGTTAAAAGGGCAGCAAAAATAGCGGATATAGCCGTCGGTGGTGCACTATAAGAGCCTGGAAGCCAGAAGAATAAAAATAGCCCCGCCTTTAAACTAAACACAATTAAAAATAATATCGCTACGGTTGTCATTAATCCATCTTGACCAACTTCGGCAATTCGAACCGACAAATGTGCATAATTTAGCGTTCCTGTAATCGCATATAAATAAGCAATTGCCACTAGAAATAGAAAAGATGAGATAATGTTTATTAAAATATATTTGATTGATTCCCTTAACTGAACTCTTGTTCCTCCTAATGAAATTAATACATATGAAGCAACAAGCATTACTTCAAAACAGACAAATAGATTGAAAATGTCACCCGTGAAAAAAGATCCGTTAACCCCTGTTATTAAGACCAAAAATAAGGGATAAAAATAATATTTTTCTCTTTGCTCACCAATTGAATGAAATGCGTATAATAAACAACAAAATCCAATAATACTAGTAACTAAAACAAGAAGCGCTGCAAACATATCTGCAACCATGCTTACGCCAAACGGCGCCTCCCATCCCCCTAACTGAATGGACTGTATTCCTTCTGCTTTAATTTGAAAGATTAAAATAATCGTTACAATAAAAACAGAAATAATTGCTATTAGACTTAATATTCGATGAAGCGTAACTTTGTCTCTAAAAATCACCATAATCATCGCAAAAACGATAGGAAGGATGATCGGCAATATTACAATATTATTCATCCTCATTACCCCTCAATAAATCTGTATCATCGGTGCCAAGCACTTTAAATGCTCGATAGCTTAGGACTAAAAACAAAGCAGTCGTTGCAAAGTTTATAACAATAGCTGTAAGCAGCAATGCTTGCGGCAACGAATCAGCAAAAGTGTGATCGGTTATTCCTAAAAGGGGAGGACCACCTTTTTTCAATCCCCCCATTGTAATAATAAGCAAGTTTACACCGTGACCAAGTATAGATGTTCCTAAAATTATTCGTAATAATGTCTTTGTTAAAATAAGATAAATTCCAATGGAGAATAATACTCCCACTAGAATAGACATTAATGTCTCCATCAGCGATCATCCCCAATTGTCATAATAATGGTTATCGCTGTACCGATAACGGCTAGAGCAACGCCAATATCAAAAATGACAGCTGTCGCTAACTCTGTTTTTCCGAAAACAGGCAAGTCAAAATATCCAAATGCTTGAGTCAAGAAAGCTTCCCCAAATACCATTCCACCAACACCTGTTAAAACAGCAATTAATACACCTACCCCTGCTAACACTTTAAAATCAACAGGAATATTTTTTCGAACAGTCTCAATATCAAAAGAGAGAAAAAGCAAAATAATCGCGGCAGCAAAGGTAAGTCCGCCAATAAATCCCCCACCTGGAAAGTGATGTCCAGATACAAATAGATTTATGGCAAAGGTAAGGATAATAACGACGGCAACCTTTGTGACACTTCGAATGATAATATCATTTGGTTTCTTCATTCTTATCCCCTCCTACAAGCCTAACTTTTATTAATGTATACACTCCTAGACCAGCAACTGTAAGGACAAGGATCTCTAACATTGTATCTATCCCTCGGAAATCAACTAAGATAGCATTAACAATATTCTTTGCTCCTGCCAATTTATAGGAATCTTCATAGTAGCTCGAAATAGAGTCAAATAGATGGGTACCATTAGCTGAAAGAGCAACAATTGTAACAACTGCGCCTACTCCTATTGAAATAATGGCATTGACCGCTTTGAAACGAATCCTACTAATTTCCTTCTTTAATTGCGGCAAATGATAGAAGCACAGTAAGAATAAAACGGTTGTCACTGTCTCAACTACTAATTGTGTGAGTGCCAAATCAGGAGCTCTAAAAAGTACAAAGAAAAACGAGACAAGAAATCCTAGGGCACCAACTGCTACAATGGATGTAATCCTTGATTTAGAGAAAAGAACGGTAACCGAGCTTATAATCATTGCAATAACTATGCCAATATCAAAAAAACTAATTGGTGAGTCCTGAGACATATCGAACGTGACCCCATTAAACAACACGAGAGATCCCCCGATTATGACAATAAGGAATCCAAATATATAGACTAAATAATCACGAAGGAATCCTGTCATATAAAAATCTGTTATTGATTTTGCCACCTTCTCCATATATTCCAAACTAAGATTATATAAATTGCTTAAGGTGATAGCTTGTGGATAAAGGCGATAAATCTTATACCATTTTTTTAATAGTAAATATAAGATAATTCCAACAGCCACAACCCCAATCGTCATCCAAAGTTCTGTGTTGAATCCATGGAAGGCACTGATCTTTTTGGATTTCACCGTATGCGCAAGAGATGGTAAAACCGATGCAAAAGCTGGCTTTAATAAATACTTGGAAACAACATTAGGGATAAAGAAGAACAGAATAACTAATGCCCCTAAAATAATCGGCGAGACTAATAAACCAATTGGTGCTTCATGAATCGCTTTATCTAATTTTGGCGCTTTGTTTTTTCCTTTAAATGTTTTGAATACCAAGATCATGCAATAGATAAAGGTAAAGACACTTGCAATCCACGCAATAATGGGAATAATCATACCCAGATATGGAAGATTAAATATTTCCATATGGGAGGCATTCACTACAGCAGTAAAGAACATCTCTTTACTTAAGAAGCCATTGAATGGAGGAAGACCCGCCATTGAAAAGCCACCAATTACAGTAAGCGTAAAGGATACGGGCATTAAGTGAATTAATCCACCAAGTCTCCGAAGATCTCGAGTACCAGTCTCATGGTCAATAATCCCTACAACCATAAATAAAGAACCCTTAAAGGTGGAATGGTTTACTAAATGAAAAATAGCTGCAAAAATAGCTGTTGCATATAATCCCGCTTCTTCTACTCCTAAATCCTTATATAATGCAGCAGAACCTATACCCAGTAAACTCATAATCAGTCCCAATTGACTAATCGTTGAATAGGCTAATAATGCCTTTAAGTCTGTCTGTTTCACTGCATTAAAGGATCCATATAATAAAGTGAATAAACCAATTCCTACAACAAACCAAAACCACTCTGCTGTGCCGCCAAAAATCGGTGTCAAACGAGCAACTAGATAAATTCCTGCCTTTACCATCGTGGCAGAGTGTAAATACGCACTAATGGGCGTAGGTGCTTCCATAGCATCAGGCAGCCAGATGCTAAACGGAAATTGCGCCGATTTTGTAAAAGCGCCAAGCAAAAGAAGAATCATGGCTGGTATAAATAAACCGTGATTTTGGATTAGATGGACATTCGCTAAGGTCTCTCTAATACTTGTCGTATCTGCCATAATAGAGAGCATGATCAGTCCTGCTAACATAGCTAGCCCGCCAAAGACAGTAATCAACATTGCTTTTTGGGCACCATATCTTGAGCGATCTCTTTCATACCAATAAGCTATTAGTAAAAAGGAGGATACACTAGTAATTTCCCAAAATACATATAAAACAAAATAATTATCAGATACTACTAGCCCAAGCATCGCCCCCATAAATAACAATAAATAGACATAGAAGTTATGCAAAGCTTCCCGGTGTTTTGATAAATAGAATATAGAGTACAGAATCACCAAAGCTCCTATTCCAGCAATCAATAAACCAAATACTAAGCTTAGTCCATCCAAATACGTAGTAAAGTTAATATTATAAGCAGGTATCCAGTTGACTGTAGAAGTAAACACCTCTCCTTTCGCTATTTTAGGGATGTACATCAATAGGAAAAGAAAAATGGTGAATGGAACAAACAGGACGAACCAACCTGTATGAATCCGAGGCGTTAGCCTTTTATATATAAAAGGTACAATTAGTGCAAACATAAATGGCAGCAATATCATAAAATGTAACCATGTCATTTGTTGTATCCTCCTCCTTTTATGCAAGTTTATATTTTGGGTTTTCTTGAGATAAAACGTATTTATAATGGAAACTATGTCTAACCTTACTATTAGTAAAAGAAACGGATAATAATTGTCATTTGGATAATTTAAGAAATGCATTGACTCATAAAGTAGCATACGTTATAGTCATACATAGTTTATTATTAGTGGTGTAAATCATTCACATCTATTGAGGTGAAAAAAATTATGGTAAATGGAAAAGAACGCATGGATGAAAGTATTCTAGTATGCGTTTATTACGGACCTAACGGTGAACGCCTTATACAAAGAGGCTGTAAAATAGCGAATATGCTTGATTGTCCACTTTATATCCTTACGGTTGATCCGAAACCATTTGATGAGTTGGATGCAGAAAAATCAAATTATATTGCTAGATGGAAAGAATTAGCTGAACGTCATAGTGCCGACGCGTTTATCATTAAAGATAAGGAATCGAGACCAATCTCTAAAGTGATTGCAGAAGTAGCTAGAGAGAAGAAAATCACACAAATTGTTCTTGGTCAAACTGCACAAAGCCGTTGGGAACAAATTGCTAAAGGCTCCATTATTAATTCCTTATTGCGTGAAATCCCTTTTGTTGATCTTCATATTATTTCTGTTGCACGCTTTTTGAAAAACCCAGAAGGCCAATATGAAAAAGGTGTACGTGCATATTTAGTAAAAGAGGGAAATGGCTATCGCCTAATTTTCAATCATACAAAACATGTAATGTATGAGGGAATTTTCTTTAAAGAACAAGGCACTGATTTCAATAATGGTGTTTTTAAATTTATGAAAGATAAAGATACATTGCAAGTTCAAGTCCATGAGGACATCATTAACGAATTAACTAATGTTGATATTGATACAGATGCTAGTAATGATGATGACTATTTATAAGTTTGACTAATCTCCACCTAGTTTGGTGGAGGTTTTTTTAAAGATTGACATCCACTTTTACTAAACGCTTTTCTTGCTTATCAATCCCAATATACTTTAACGTTTCTGCCCTCGATGTATGATTATATACATTCATCAATAAGGAAATCGCAATCCCTTTTCGATATGCATGATAGCCAAAAGTTTTTCTCAACGTATGGGTTCCAATTTTCCCGGGAATTCCAACTAGCCTCGCCGCCTTATTAATAATCCGATAAGCTTGCTGGCGAGTAATTGGTTGATTATTTTTCTGTGACTTAAATAAAAACTCATCCTCTTTAAATTCGCGTTCCTCCATATATTTCTCTAACTCCGTATGCACCTTACCGTTTAAATAATATGCCTTTACTTCGTCAGCATCATGAAGATACAAAAACTCTTTCATTCCAGATTCATCTTTTACATCCTGAACCTTCAATGCAAGTAAATCGCTTACTCTTATCCCAGTATTTATACCTAACACAAAAAGCAACAAATCTCTTTGTGATTGTTTACGCAATACTTCTTTAATTGCATTAATACTTTCAATTTCTTTTATAGGATCGACATATTCCATCCGTTCGCCTCCTAATAATGTTACATAACTATATGTTATCATCATTTAAGTAACATTACAACGAATAAACTTTAATCTTAATTTTTTCTTTTGTAGTATGCTTCTTTTGTTTTGGAAATAGTCTGTTGAAGACGTTTCTTTGGAAAATGCTTTTAGCTGTAGTAGAGAAGGGGGTTTTGATTGATTTGAAAACGAATAGGAACGTGTTTTTTCTATTACCTTCTTTTTTATGAAAAATGGGCTTTGTTTTGACCACTCTGTTACCTTCGCGCTTCTTTTTTCTTCCATTCGAGCTTAGAGACGGGTTTGTTACCTCCGCGCTCCTTTTTTCTTCCGCTCGGGATCAGAGACGGATTCTCTGTTACCTTCCTGCTCGTTTTTCCTTCCATTCGGGCTTAGAGACTATTTTTTTAACTTGCTAATATCCTTTGAATCAACTCTCACATAAATAAAAGCAGTAAATGTCTCCCATCTACTGCCTCGTCTAATGATTAATATTCGAAATTCACTATCCATTCTTCTCCTGTTTTCATATCTCTCACTTTATACATATTGCCTGCCACTTCCTCGTCTCCTAGTATAATCACCTTTTTGACACCTTCTTTATTTGCTTTATCTAAAGCTTTCACCAGTTTTTTCTTTCCTAACTCGAGCTCTACTTTAAAGCCTTTGTCACGAAGTGTTTTCGCAACTAAAAAAGCTTCCAGCGGTCGACCAATCGGAATAATATAGTAATCCAGCTTTGCATCATCAAAATCTATTTTATCTAATAAAAGAGCAGATAATATAACATCCAACCCAAAGGAAATACCCACTGTTGCATAGGTTTGCTTTGAGCCAATTAATCCGCCTATCGCATTGTCATATCTTCCGCCGCTACCTATGCTCGACTTTATTCTCTTATCAGTTAAGAAAATTTCATAGATTGTTCCAGTATAAATTTCAAGACCTCTCGCAAGAAACGGATTGAATACGCAATATTGCTCCAGTCCAAACTTCTTTATATACGATTGTAATTCATTCCATTCTTCCAGCCCCTTTCTAATGCTCTCTTCTTTTTCTGCCAGCTGTTGATAGTACTCTATTATGCCGATTAAATCCTTTTGTAAAAAAGCATCAATCTCCTCTATTACTGTTTGTTCTAATCCAGCATCTCTTAGTTCTTCCTTTATTTTTTCTTTACTAATTTTTTCTATTTTATCTACTATCAAAATCACCCGATTTATCAATTGATCCGCAATATTCAATTGACGAAGAAACCCAACTAATAATTTTCGATTATTGTATTGAATCGTTACTTCCATCTTTAATTTATCAAAAATATTCAAAGCCATCATCATAAGCTCTGCTTCTGCCATTTGCGATGGAACACCTACAATATCGACATCACATTGTGTAAACTCTCGATATCTCCCCGTCTTTATCGGACCATCTCGAAATACTTTGCCAATCTCATAGCGTTTAAAAGGCATTTTTAGCGTTGGATTCATCGCTACCACTTTCGCAAAGGGAATGGTTAAATCATAGCGCAACGCCAGCTCCCTTTTGCCACGATCAGAAAGAGTGTACATTTCTTCTAAAATTTCCGCTCCACCTGCGTATTTAGAAGCAAGCAATTCTTGGTAATTTAAGATAGGTGTCTCAAGCGGTTTGCAGCCATACTGAATAAATACATCTTCCATTGTTCTCCGAATATTTCTTCTGATTTCTTCCTCTCTCGGTAAATAATCCATTGTTCCTTTAACATTTTGGTAAATCATCTTCTTCATTTTTTCATGCCCCCTGTTTAAAATAAAATAAAAAACCGCCCTTGATTTAAGTAGTTAAAACTTAATCAAATGCGGTTTCATGAGAAATAGTCTTCCTATGTACGATTTTTAAATCGAAATAGCAAGACTACTTTTTATGATGATGTAATTGTGAAAGGTTGATGCTGTGCGTACGTTTAACCATTTCAATCACCTCTTATTTTCCAAATACTTTAACATATTGGAAATTATAAAACAAGACCCACTTTACTTTTTAATAAGTGGTTAACTTTCCTCACCCATTTTTATGTTTGCATCGCCATATTTCATCAGAAAAGAATCTAACATTTTAGTATAAATCTCCGGCTGTTCATCCTGAACTAAATGTGCCGCAAAAGGAACAACTGCAATGTGCATATTCGAATTTATTTCTTGATAATAGCAAGCGCCCTCTATCTCGTCTCTTTTTCCTTCGCCTACTATGCAAAGAATCGGCATCTTTAATGCATGTATATCCTTAATTTCATGAAATGGATACCACGTTGAATCTTGTGTTATTAAAAGGGCTTCTCTCCAATCCCCTCTATGAATTTGGTTGAAATAATCAGCTACCTCTTCCTTTTGCAAAAGGTGACTTTGTTGCTCTATGTCTTTAAGATGTAACTCTTCCCAATTATCAGGCTTTAAGGGCATAACCCCCGAGATAGTTAAACTCTTTACTTTTTTAGGATGCTTTTTTGCAAAAATGATGGCTACCAATGCTCCTATTGATCCTCCTACAATATGAGCAGAGTCTATTCCTACATGTTCCAACGTTTCAAACAAATCATTAGCAGATTCATCAAAGAAATTAGAAAAATTGGCAACTACAGAATGACCATGCCCTCTTAAATCAG
The DNA here is from genome assembly GCF_001076885.1 of Bacillus sp. 522_BSPC. Classification (GTDB taxonomy): domain Bacteria; phylum Bacillota; class Bacilli; order Bacillales; family Cytobacillaceae; genus Niallia; species Niallia hominis. The sequence continues at coordinate 37,199 of NZ_JVDT01000226.1, read as the reverse complement.
GAGAAATCACCTGATAATGCCTTTGAAAAAAAGCTCTTTGATACTCAAAATCTGTTAACCCTGTTTGCAAACCAGTATGAAGAAATACAATCGGTTCTCCTTTTCCTTGAATAGAAGTATGTAATATCACTCAATTCCCTCTCCTTATTTCCCTAATTTTCTAAATTTTTATATTTCATCATCAAGTATAACCGATTTTTCACAGTAAATATATGGTACACTAGCTAAATTAGACGTTAATTAAAAGGTGTTGAGACAATGATAAAAGAAATCTGCGTAGAAAACTTCACACTCGTCCCAAGAGCTATTCAAAATGGTGCAGATCGGATTGAGCTCTGCGATAATCTATCTGTAGGGGGAACGACTGTTAGCTATGGTGTTGCTGCTAAAACTATCTCCTTTTGTCGAAATACCAATACTAAAGTAATGGCAATTGTTCGTCCAAGAGGTGGGAATTTTATTTATACCGAAGATGAAGTGGATATTATGTGCCAGGATATTCATCTTTTTAAACAGCTTGGTGTTAATGGAGTGGTAATTGGTTGTTTAAATAAAGGGCAATGGATTGATGAAGAAGCAATGGAAAGATGCTTAACCGCTGCTACTGGTTTGGAGGTTACCTTTCATATGGCCTTTGATCATATTGCTCCTGAGTTAAAGAACCAAGCAATCGACTGGCTCATTTCCCATCGGGTAAACCGGATATTAACACATGGTGGTCCTCTATCTACTAAAATTGAAGATAATATACCTACGCTGAAAAGTTATATCGAATACGCTGCTGGAAAAATCATTATTCTTCCTGGTGGAGGGATTACCTCTGCTAACCTTCCAGTTCTATCTGTTCAGTTAGAGATGAAAGAAGTCCATGGATCAAAAATTTTTGGAGCATAGTAAATTATCGGAAACTACATAGTAAAAGGAGATATCCTAAACGGATACTCCTTTACTACTTTTACCCTCTAAAAAAATCCTTCAACACTTGAAAATCCTCTCTAACATCAATCTTATTGGGCTCAGCACTTTGTAATCTTTCAATAATAGCTGGAAGCTCGTTTAAATCCTTATTATCGGTATACTCAATAAATGATAATTCATGTAGCCAATCATTATACGAGTGCTTCGCTTTTCCGTAGCTATTCCCGAATACCAAGCAAGGAGTCTTTGTGATAATTGAAAAGATCATTGCATGCAACCGATCTGTGATTATTAATTTTTTAGAACCAATTTTATCAAGCATTTTTAATAATTGAGGTTCACGATCAGCATAATCAATCACATCAACTTCTGAAAGCACCGTATCCGTTCGTTCCACTGGATTATCTTTTCCAACCAAGTTCATTAAGTCTGAGACAAAATTTTCTTCTGTTACTTTTTCCTTGTCTGCTCTTAGAACGAATAGAACACCTTCCCTTTCAAGGTCCCTTGGTTCAATGGAAAGGGATAGCACCATATCTGGAGTGTACAGTACATTTGCTTGGAAAGTATCTTTTAAGATTTCTAATGTCTGATTCTCTCTTGCTACTAAAGTGAGGTTAGGATTTTTGTTATATGCTTCTTGGCTTTTTTTCTTTTCTGCTTGTCCTTCCTCTGTATCCTCAAAAAAGGCAGATTGAGGGAACACAATCGTTCGGTAATCTTTAAATGACTCGATGACCTTTCTGCGATCCTCCTCAATATCCAAGTACAGGCTTCCTAAATTTCCTCCACCGGTAAAACAAACAACATCATCCGTTTTAATAATCTTTTTAACTAAATCGATTCCTTCCTCTGTTGCATAATCCATAATTTCAATATATTCATAGTAAGGGAAGCAATTTTTAATAAATTTCTCTTCCGCATACGCTATGGCCTGATCGCCAATATTTGTATAACTCGGAGAGCCAAATAGAAACACTTTTCTTTTATTATTAAATAACGCTTCCTGATTTACATTCGGAGCAATTCCTTTTACTATATGAAACTCTTTTCTCGCTTGGTTTAACATAACGCCATTCCTCCTTCTATAGATCTTGTAGTTTTTGTCATATACCCCAAATGAGCAATATTTATTCCCAAATTAGTCACTTTCTCTCTTACTTCTTCTGTTTCCATGCCAATAGAATGGCCTTGCCATCACTTGGTGCATTTTCTCCATAATCAAAAGGAAGCAACGCAAAGAAGATATAGTATAGGGAGAAATACGCAAACTGATAGAAAAAGGAGCTTCTTGGGAAAACATCCTGCATAATGAATAAATTTATTACTAAAACGGACAATAGATTAAATAAAATTCCTCCACTATGAATTAAAATCCGTTGCCATCTCTTTTTTTCTTCAATTCCTTTATAATAGCAAGTTGCATCTATAAAATAGAACAAATGAACATGGATGGGACCAATACAGAATAGCTCATTCCCCTTTCCAACGATCAAATCACCCTTTCCGCCAAACAGCCAAACAAAAAAATGGTGTCCAGAGGCATGAATCAAGCTAACAATAGGCAATATAACGAAAAAGGCCCATGCGAATTTATCAAGATCGTCTAGAGAAAACATCCTCATCCTCCCTTCTTCCTATCAGGATGAACTAGTTTACAGATTATTACTCTTTTAAATTTGATATAGTTAAGATACCTCCATACTTTAAAAGTAAATCCTCCATTAGATATTTGATAGATTTTGGAAATATTTATACTATATAATGGATTTATCTGATAATTTCATAGAAAGGAGAACTATTTTGATACAAAAAATTGGACAAATTGGCGTAACAGTAAGAAATTTAGAACAAGCCGTTCACTTTTATAAAGAAAAACTTGACCTTCCACTTTTGTTTCAAACAGATAATATGGCCTTTTTTGTTTGTAACGGTTTGCGTTTACTTATCACTCTACCTGAAAATGAAGAATTTGATCATCTAAGCTCAACGATCTATTTTCAAGTGGAGGATATCAAATCAGCTTATGAGAAGTTAAGGAAGAAGAAGGTTCTTATGGAAAGTGAACCACACCTTGTTGCTAAGATGGGAACTACCGAAACCTGGATGGCCTTCTTTCGTGATTCCGAGGGGAATATGCATGCATTAATGAGTGAGATAGAGGCTGCCTGATTAGGTAGCTACTTGTTTTTACTTTTTGGGTTAGGTTGATGAACTTTATTCCTCACGCTTTGTTTTTTTCCGTTATTATTCACCTGCTTAAAGCCACACATTCTTCGAGATGCCGGCTTTTCTTTTTATTTAGTTGAATAGTGAAAATCTTCTCTTGTATCCTTATTCCTGTGCTTACCTTCCCTTTTATAGGGGGCAAAGCAATTGCTTACCTTTTCCCTTTGTATTAGACAATTTCCATTCCCCTGTACTTTTCTTTTAAAAAAATATAAACTCATGCAGGTATGGTTCTTTATTAAACCATTTAAAGCCTCCAAGTTTCACGTGAAACAAGGAGGCTTTTAACGATATATTTATATATTTCCTAGAAAATATTCTCATTCACTTCTTCCTTTAAACTAAAAATGCAAACAATTTGATGATAGGAGCTAAAGTTTTTATAGCTATTCTCTTCCAAAATGCCACATCTGCTTGCTCTACATCTTCTTTTGCTTTATAGCTTCCATCTTCTGAAACCTGAAGACTATGGTTATCGACCGTTTTATTTAGTTCTTTCTGCAAAAAGTGAGCAAATTCTTCACTATCAATCAAAAGCATGGTTTCTGTGTTTAGGAACGTACTTCTGGCATCTACATTGTAGGAACCAATCAAACTAATTTTTTCATCAAATATATATGTTTTTCCATGAAGGGACTCTGTCTTTTCCTGATATTCAAATAATTCATCGACCCAATTAATGATAGAGTGTCTGTTTGACCAATATCCTGAAAAAGCAACCATATTAGGTGTTGATGCAGCAGAGTTTGTCAGCACCTTCCAATGATCTACTTTTATTTTCTCTGGCTTTACATATTCAAGCATTTTCTTCGTAGGAACAATATATGGACTTTCTAAGTAAATGGACTTTGTAGATTGCTCGGTTAAAGAAATTAGTTCCTTCCAAATTAATGGATCTTTATTAACCCGCTGATGTGGATTGTGCAGCAAAAATACCTTGTCAGTTGAATAAGCATCTTTTTTCCAATCTATTGCTTTATCTATTGGCAATGGATACACATCTTTTGCATGTGTTAGAAGGTCCATTGCTTCTTCCTCTTTTTCTTTCCCTAATTGTATCTTCCTATGTGATATTTTTTTAACTGCATTCTTTGAAAAAGGATGTTCCCAAACATATTGATAATAATCATCTATTTTCTTTAATACACTGGTATCCTTTTGTTCCTCTGTAAATACAATAACATCTCGATCATTTGACGCTCCTTTTGTTCCTGCTGCGCTAAAGTATTTATCCCCTATATTTCTTCCCCCCACTATAGCAAGTTCACTATCAATGATAAATAGCTTATCATGAAATCGATTATTCCATGTCCAAGGCTTTCCTAAATGAAGAGGTTCATAATACTTCAATTTGATATTTGGATGAGTAAATATCGCATAGCTATATAAACGTAAATCTTTGTTGAATTGATTGACTATGCCATCTAATAAAAGCCTTACTTTGACACCACGATTCGCTGCATCAAACAAACAGCCGAAGAATAAATCTGCATATGGTCCCTTTTGAATCGCATAAGTGGATATATCAACAGATGCCTTTGCGTTCTTTATCAATTGCAGCCTTGCTAGACCTGAGTCTTCCCTATCTTGTAATAAAACGACTTTATCAGGCGAGACCACTTTTTTATCATTCTGATTGAGTTTAGTCGTTGGCTTCCAAAAAGGGTCTGCCTTGGGATGATAAAAATAAGGAACAATGACACAAGAAATTACAATATAAAGAAGGTAAACTCCAACAAATACCATGATTGTCTTCAGACTATGACCGATCATATTGTCTCCCACCATTTTTTTATCTTATTCTTACTATCTTCTCCCTAATTTGAAGTATTATTAAAAAGAAAAATTCTATTGAATATTAATTACTATTTATTGTTTTAAAAAGTATTCATGGAGAAGTAGAAAGAAGTCAGTCTTGATTCAATAAAGTGGGGAGTAAAAGGGTCAAAAGATATCGTAATATCTTTTGACCCTTTTACTGATCTTATATCCAAATCTTAAATAAACCATCATTGATTCCGATGTTATACATATAATAAATTCCAAATAGGATACTGATGCTTCCTGTGATTTTTGTAAAAAGGGCATTTACCATTACCCCTTTGTTTGAGAATACAAATGGGACACCTAATACAGTAGTAAATAGTAACATGCCGACACAGGTCCCTATACCAAAAATAATGATATAAATTGCACCTTCCCATATGGTATGTACTGTACTCATCGTTAATAGAACCATTGCTGCACTTCCCGCAAGCCCATGAACTAATCCTAATAAAGTGGACTTCCAATAAGAAGTTGCTCCATTTCTGTGATGGGAATGTGTTTTTCTTTCTTTTAAAAAAACATTTGAAATTCCTAAATAAACAAGGACGATGCCAACTATAAATTCCAAAGACATCGCTACTGGATCTGATATTTCCTGTTTTAATCCAATGACAATTAACCCAAATACAAATAATGTAAAGGTATGTCCAATTCCCCAAAATACCCCAGACAAAGAGGAATTCCATAAATTTTTGCTTCTACTCGCAATCGTAGAAACTGCAATTACATGATCTGGTTCTAATGCATGCTTAAATCCAAGTATTAGTCCAAATAATAAGATGGACAGCAATCCAAATTCCATTATTGATGTTCCTCCGTTTGACTTATTATGTTAGTATTTTCTCCATCTAAGTGCTTCTTTTCCTAAAAGAAACTTCCGTGCATAGGTATGCACTGATTGAAAGATTCTCTCAATTACTCCGGTATTACAAGCTAAAATGCGTAAAATGACTCCATTTTCAGGTAGTTTGGAAATACCAAGGCGGATATCCTCTTCCTCCTTTTCCACTAAGTGATTCAATTCTTGATAAAAGGAGCGATCCGCTTGGTCATGTACAAGTACAAGTGTTCCAATATGGGTAAAACCTTCCATTTGCATAATAGATGTAAAGTCTTCTTCCGGTTTCAAATAAAGATGATCAAAGAAGATTAGTTTATTATTTCTATATATTTTTTGCTTGGAGCGAATCCATGCATATTTAAAGAAACTCCCATCCGCCGCCCATCCAGGAGTGATGATATCACTAGCAAAATAACAGGATCCTTCTTCCATATGTACAACTGTATTTTGAAAATATTTAGCTTGTTCATAAGCGATTATAGGATCAGGAAAGTGTTCTAATATACTATTTCTTTCAAGGGTAATCACCGTATCTTGCTTCACATAGTCCATTGGTGTTCGATATATTTTTGTAGAGGATTGGGTGGTAACAGAGATTGCGGCGTCTTCCTCCACACAAATGGATGTTTTATATCTATCTCCATCCACATAACCTCCTCCTACATGAATACAATAAATGGATGGTGCACTTTCTTCTAAATAAACTGGCCGCGTAATTTTCATAGCTCCTTCATAATAACAATCACTAAGCACTGTTTTATGTTGTCTTTTCTTTGCAGAAAATTGCAAAACACCTGTATAAGTCATTATCTATAGTCCAATGAGAAATGCTTGCTTTTTAATCCATTCCACTACTTCTGAAAGTCCAATTTCCTCTTTCAAGTTTGTAAAAATATAAGGCTTCTCTCCTCTTGCTGCAATCGTATCTCGCTCCATCACTTCCAAGCTCGCACCAACATATGGAGCTAAATCAATTTTATTAATAATAAACAAGTCCGATTTAATCATCCCTTGCCCACCTTTTCGTGGGATTTTTTCTCCTTGAGCTACGTCAATAATATAAATAGAAAAATCTACAAGCTCTGGACTAAAGGTTGCAGCCAAGTTATCTCCACCACTTTCGACAAATATTAGCTCTAAGTCTGGATGTAATTCCTTTAGCTCATCAATAGCTGCAAAATTCATTGACGCATCCTCTCTAATGGCGGTGTGAGGACATCCTCCTGTTTCTACACCGATAACTCGATCTTCTGGCAACACACCATTTTTCAGTAAAAATAATGCATCCTCTTTCGTATAAATATCATTTGTTACAACGGCCATGCTAAGCTCATGTTGCATAGAACGAGTTAATTTTTCAACAAGCATCGTTTTCCCTGCACCAACTGGGCCTCCGATTCCAATTCGTATTGCTTCCATTTATTTCACTCTCCATTTGCTAAATAATTAAACTTATGACATAAAAAGACGGACATGTAACTGTTCATGCCTCATTTGTGCTATCTCAAGTCCGGGACTAACACTCGCAAAATCATCTATTGTTAACCCCATAATGGTATCCACACACGTATCTATTAACGGCTGGATTTCAACCAGTATCTTTTGTCCATTGGTTTGTCCTAAAGGGATGCCGCGCACAGCATTTTGAACAAGGGAAGAGACGGATGTAAAAAGATAGGTTTTCATAGCAAGCACTTCTTCCACATTCAAATAGTGAGCAAGAATCGCAAATACAATGCTTGTATGTCCAAAAGCATCCTTTTCTTTTATATGGGAAATATATTTTGTTATATTAGCAGAGTGATAGAGGTCTTGGCAGAGCTTAGCCATCCTTTCCCCCATTCTTTTATTTCCCATTCTTGTTTCTTCAGCTAGAGAGGAAACGTATAAAATTCTATCTACTTCTAAAACTTTATCCCAGCTACTTGTTGCGATTCCTTCATATGCTAAGTGAAAGGCAAGACCATCTACATAGACGAGCTGTTTCTTTAAATAAATTGTTAATGCCTTATAAAAGCTGTGCTTATCCGTCACTGTCCCTTCTTGGATATATGTTTCCAAGCCAAAGGAGTGAGAAAAAGCCCCTGAAGGAAAGTTAGAATCACTTAGCTGCAGCAATGGATATAAAGAATTAGTCATGGCTATGCCCAATATGGCGGAAGGCCTGCTTTACCTTTCGATTCTCTCTTTTATAGGGAATTAATAATTGCTGTAATAATTCTTCTACCAAATAATCATATTGAACAATCATTTCATTGCCTTCAAATTGTGCAGGTAAATGACGGTTTCCAAGCTGGTGTGCAATTTCACCCATTTGCTGGATGCTTAATGGCTGAATGGTTAGAACATCATCTTCCTTCACAGAAATGACAATCATATTCTTATCATCCATGTATAATACATCTCCATCAAGGAGGTCCCTCTTATCTGCTAAGCGAATGCCGATTTCCTTTCCATGGTCTGTCACAACTCGCTGGACTCTTTTTAATAAATCATCGCTGTGCAAATAAACTCTTTCTACGTGATTTGCTCTTTTTTCTAATGTTGCTATATTTCCAACAATCTTTTCAATAATCATCTTAATCACCTCAAAATAAAAAATATCGCTGTGCCATTGGCAGCGTCTTTGCTGGCTCGCATGTCGCAAGCTTTCCATCCACCTTTACTTCATAGGTTTGCGGATCAACTTCAATGGTTGGCGTCTCTCCGTTAAAAAGCATATCTGCTTTTTTTAATTTTCTTATTCCAGCAACAGGCTTAACTATTTTTTGCAAATTAAGCGCTTGATGAATTCCTTTTTCATAGGCTGCTTTTGAAACAAATGTCATCGAGGTTTGATATTTTGCACGACCGAAACTTGCAAACATCGGCCGATAAAAAACAGGCTGTGGTGTGGGAATACTAGCATTAGGATCCCCCATTATGCTATGAGCAATTAATCCTCCTTTTAAAATAAGATCCGGTTTCACTCCGAAGAAAGCAGGATCCCATACAACTAAATCAGCTAATTTTCCTACTTCAATGGATCCAACATAATCAGAAATTCCATGAACAATTGCTGGATTAATCGTATATTTTGATACATATCGCTTTAGACGAAAGTTGTCGCCAACTCCCTTGTCTTCCTCCAGTTTCCCTCTTTGCTTTTTCATCTTATCCGCTGTTTGCCATGTTCTAGTAATTACTTCCCCTATCCTTCCCATAGCTTGAGAGTCTGATGAAATCATGCTGAAGATGCCTAAGTCATGAAGAATATCTTCTGCTGCAATGGTTTCTTTGCGAATACGAGAATCAGCAAATGCAATATCTTCCGGAACGGATGGATCTAAGTGATGACAAACCATCAGCATATCTAAATGCTCTTCCAGTGTATTTATCGTATAAGGTCTTGTTGGATTTGTAGAAGATGGCAAAATATTAGAATAACTAGCTGCCTTTATAATGTCTGGTGCGTGGCCCCCACCTGCGCCTTCTGTATGATAAGTATGGATTACTCGTCCATCAATGGCAGCAATGGTATCTTCAACAAAGCCGCCTTCATTTAAAGTATCTGTATGTATCGCTACCTGCACATCATATTTATCCGCAACTTTTAAACTTGTATCAATAGCTGCAGTTGTAGTCCCCCAATCCTCATGCAGCTTCAAGCCTATCGCTCCTGCTTCAATTTGCTCTGCCAACGCGTCTTCACTTGATGCATTTCCTTTTCCAAGAAACCCTAAATTCATCGGAAAGGCTTCTGCTGCCTCAAGCATACGATGAATATTCCAAGCTCCCGGTGTACATGTCGTTGCATTCGTTCCTGTTGCAGGACCAGTACCTCCACCAATCATTGTAGTAACTCCTGAACTAAGGGCCGTTTCTATTTGTTGAGGACAGATAAAATGGATATGTGCATCAATCCCACCAGCCGTAACTATCTTTCCTTCTGCGGCAATTACTTCTGTAGCAGCTCCAATCACTATATTGACACTATCCATCAACAAAGGATTTCCAGCTTTTCCGATTGCTGTAATTTTCCCATCTTTTACGCCAATATCCGCCTTATATATTCCTGTGTAATCAAGAATAATGGCATTTGTTAGGACAAGGTCAACCGTATCCTTCCGTGTAGCCAGCGGGTGCTGTCCCATCCCGTCACGTATTACTTTTCCCCCACCAAACTTTACTTCATCTCCGTATATCGTGTAGTCTTTTTCTATCTCTAAAAAAAGTTCTGTATCTGCTAAGCGAATAGCGTCTCCAACTGTTGGGCCAAACATATCTGCATATTGATTTCTCGTCATCCGAAAACTCATTAATAAGCCTCCTTTCTCGCAATCTCTTATACCAAACCATTTGTTAGATTGTTTAAACCATAGACCTTTCTCTGCCCTGAAAAGGGAACAAGCCGCACTTCCTTTTCGTCTCCTGGTTCAAAGCGGACAGCAGTACCGGCTGGGATATTTAAATGCATTCCAACTGCCTCCTCTCTACTAAACTGCAAGGAATTATTTACTTCATAAAAGTGAAAATGAGAACCAACCTGAACGGGACGATCTCCTTTATTTAACACTTTTACTGTGATAGCATTTTTTCCTTCATTGCAAATAATTTCTTCCTTTTTCAAAACGTATTCACCAGGAATCATTGCACTTCTCCTTTATCGTATGGGATTATGAACGGTAACAAGCTTCGTTCCATCAGGAAAGGTTGCCTCTACCTGTATATCTGGGATCATTTCCGGGATGCCTTCCATTACATCCTCTCTTTTCAATATAGTTGCTCCATATTGCATCAGCTCTGCTACTGTTTTGCCGTCTCTCGCACCCTCTAAGACTTCATATGTAATAATGGCAATCGATTCTGGATAATTTAATTTCAAGCCTCTACCTTGCCGGCGACGGGCAAGATCTGCAGCAACTACAATCATTAATTTTTCCATTTCCTTAGATGTTAGTTTCATCTTAAACTTCCTTCCCGCCATAAAATAACTTAATTTTTTAAATTATCGAAAATTATTATATACTGTTTTCTACTAAAACGATTAAAATTCCTTCTACAAGTTTAGTAGAGGGAACGACTTTTACGAATAAATTTTGTTTATGGTCCTTAATTGAGAAAAACCCTTAACAAATGAAAATCACTGAATATGCAACAAAAATAACTTAAATTTCATACGAATGTTATCTACTTTTTACAAAAGGAAGCGAGAAATATGGTATATAAAAATTAAAATAATTATTATTAAGTTCTATCTTATCCTTGACAAAATAATTAGGTTTATATAATAATAAATGTTGAATTGTAATAATTATTATTTGCATAAGTTTGGATTATTCGTCTAAACTAGTAATAAATTTTATTCATAATAGGAGGAATTTAAAAGATGTCAATTATTGGAAGAGAAGTTGCACCATTTAAAGCTCAAGCATTTCAAAAAGGTGAATTTATTGAAGTAACAGAAGAAAACTTAAAAGGTAAATGGAGCATTTTCTGTTTCTACCCAGCTGATTTCACTTTCGTTTGCCCAACTGAACTAGAAGACTTACAAAATGAATATGCTACATTAAAAGACCTTGGTGTAGAAGTGTACTCTGTTTCTACAGACACTCATTTCACACATAAAGCATGGCATGATCATTCAGATGCTATCGGTAAAATCGAATACATCATGATTGGTGACCCAACACAAAAAATCTCTCGTGACTTTGAAATTCTAAACGAAGAAGCTGGTCTTGCAGATCGCGGAACGTTCATTATCGATCCAGATGGTAAAATCCAAGCTGTTGAAATCAACGCAGATGGCATCGGCCGTGACGCTAGCACACTTGTAAACAAAATTAAAGCTGCACAATATGTTCGCAACAATCCAGGTGAAGTTTGCCCAGCAAAATGGCAAGAAGGTAGCACAACACTTAAGCCAAGCCTAGACCTTGTTGGTAAAATTTAAGGGAGTGGCTCTATATGTTATTAGATAATGAGATAAAAGGGCAACTGAATCAATATCTGCAAATGATGGAAGGCGATGTGGTTCTTAAGGTTAGCGCGGGTTCTGATGATGTTTCCCGCGACATGCTAGCACTAGTTGATGAACTAGCTACCATGTCTTCATACATTAAAGTAGAAAATACCCAATTAGAGAGAACACCAAGCTTTAGTGTAAATCGTGTCGGTGAGGACACTGGAATCACTTTTGCCGGTATCCCTCTTGGTCATGAATTTACTTCCTTAGTATTGGCTTTACTTCAAGTAAGTGGTAGAGCTCCTAAAGTAGACCAAAAAGCAATCGATCAAATTAAAGCAATCAAAGGTGAATATCGCTTTGAATCTTACATTAGCTTAACTTGCCATAACTGTCCTGATGTTGTGCAAGCATTGAATGTGATGAGTCTATTAAACCCTGGCATCACACATACAATGATTGATGGGGCAGCTTTCAAAGAAGAAGTAGAAAGCAAGGATATCATGGCTGTCCCTACTGTTTTCCTTAATGGAGAATCATTCGGCAGTGGTCGTATGTCATTAGAAGAAATTTTAGCAAAAATGGGTAGCACAGCTGATGCTTCTGAATTTGCTGACAAAGATCCTTTTGATGTATTAGTAGTCGGTGGTGGTCCTGCTGGAGCAAGCGCTGCAATCTATGCTGCTCGTAAAGGAATTCGCACAGGTATTGTTGCAGAGCGCTTCGGTGGTCAAATTATGGACACTTTAGCTATCGAAAACTTCATTAGTGTGAAACAAACAGAAGGTCCAAAACTTGCTGCTAGTTTAGAAGAACATGTCAAAGAATATAACATTGATGTTATGAACCTTCAACGTGCTAAACGCCTAGAGAAAAAAGATTTAATAGAAATCGAGTTAGAAAATGGTGCGGTACTTAAAAGTAAATCTGTTATTCTATCAACTGGCGCTCGCTGGCGCAATGTTGGCGTACCTGGTGAAGCAGAATTTAAGAACAAAGGTGTAGCATATTGCCCACACTGTGATGGACCATTATTCACTGGAAAAGATGTTGCTGTAATTGGTGGCGGTAACTCAGGAATTGAAGCTGCTATTGACTTGGCAGGAATTGTGAAACACGTAACAGTACTTGAATTCATGTCAGAATTAAAAGCTGACTCTGTTTTACAAGAGCGTCTTTATAGCCTACCAAATGTAACAGTTCTTAAAAATGTTCAAACAAAAGAAATTACTGGTACTGATAAAGTTGACGGTATTACTTATATTGAACGTGAAACAGGCGAAGAAAAACATGTCGAGCTTGCAGGTGTATTCGTTCAAATCGGTCTTGTTCCTAATACAGATTGGTTAGAAGGTACTGTTGAACGTAATAGAATGGGTGAAATTCTTGTTGATAAGCATGGCGCTACAAGCCTACCAGGTGTATTTGCAGCTGGAGATTGTACAGACAGTGCTTATAAGCAAATCATTATTTCTATGGGTTCAGGTGCAACTGCTTCTTTAGGTGCTTTTGATTATTTGATTCGTAATTAATAGATTTTGATAAGGAGCCTCCTTTTTTGGGAGGCTCCTTTTATTTTGTAAATTTTGATTAAGGTTGTGGATTGTTTTAGCAAATTTCTTTGCTGAGCTAGCTTTCTCTGTTACTTTCCTCCCTTTTTCCTAACAAAACGGTCTTTAATCAAACTCCACTCTCGCCTACAAACTGTTGATAAAAAACCCCTCAACAATTAAAAAAAACTGCCCTCTAAAGCAGGACAGCCTTTTTCTCTTTATAGCTCCAACTCCATCCACTCATCTGTTTCCTTAAAGCCGAACTTCTTATAAACAGGTCTACCAAGCTTTGAAGCACCTAGCCACATTTTCGTAATGTTTAAGTTTTTGGCTTCGTCTACTAATTTTGTTAATAGACTTGTAGCAATTCCTTTTCCACGATAATCATTTTTCGTATACATATTGGTTACATAAGCTTTTTTTCCACTCTTATTAGTATAGGAAGGAGGAAAGTCATAAATAACAATTGCTCCTGTTGCTATGATCTCGTTTTGCTCCTCTACCTCTACTACCCATTGAATAAGAGTTCCTTCAGCTAATTTCTTCTGAAAGAAAGTTTTCAGCTCGTTATCAATATCTTTATCAGCTTTAATTCCTTCATCAACTAATTGAATTTTCCTCATTTCCACTAGCAAGTTGATATCGTCAACAGTCGCTTTGCGATATTTCATCCAATCTCTCTCTTTCCTATAAACGTTAATCTGTTATTATTTATCAGATTTTCCTTTAATAAGCTTTTTTTCCGAACCAAAAAGCATTGTTACACTAAGGCCTAATATAAAAGTAATCAAGCAGAATATAAGGGTTGTTATTCCTGTAACCATTCCTGGAAAAACAACGAAAAGAGAGCCAAGAATTAGCCCTATAATGATTGCATAAGTGATATGCGGAAAATGGGATAGTGAATATTTAATCCCTTTACTACTTCCAATAAATCCAACTACTGCACCAAGTCCAATAACCAAGATTACTGGGATATTTAATGTAGATAATGCATTAATGGCTGTTGAATATACACCAAGCAGCAGTAAAATAAACGAGCCACTAATTCCAGGAAGCAACATTGCCATACTAGCAAGCCAGCCAGAGAAAAATAACCCAATGACCGATAATAAAGATAAAGAGGTTATTGGTTCGGTAGTCTTTTCTGGGTTTAAAAAAGCCATTGAAGCAATTAGAATAGCCGCTAATGCTAGAATAATATAATGTCGGGAACCAAAGTTTTTTTTCGGCTGTGCCTGCTTAAGCATAAGTGGAATGACACCAATGATTAATCCAATAAAAAAGAATTGTGTTGGCTCATGATAATTTTCCAATAAAAATTCAATCAATCTGCTTAACAATAAAAGAGCAGTACCCATTCCGACCGCTAACGGTATTAAAAAACCTAATTGCTCTTTCCAGCGTTTACTAAAAAAACCACTGATGGCATCTAGCAAACGATCATAAATACCCAAAATGACGGCAATTGTTCCACCACTCACACCAGGTATTAAATCACTAATTCCCATAATAAAGCCTCTATATAAATTCTTCCATTCCATTAATTCTTATTTCCTCCCTATCAATCCGCTCATAGATTTACACATTTTGAATAGTTTACAAACTATTTTCCAATTCTATCATACCATATTTTCTAGTATCTTATTTTTTTCTAAATAAAAAAATATACTATGCAATAAAAACAAAGAAATCATCCCCATATATATTAATCTCTTCAATAATTATCCAACAATACTTTACAAATTGACTAATTAATAGGTATAATCATTTTTATAGTTTTGAATGTTCTTTACATATACAATATTCAGAATTAACCAACATAAATAATAGGGGGAATACTTCATGAAGCGAAAAAATTGGTTATTACTTCTCACTTTCGCATTTGTGCTAAGTGTATTAGCAGCATGCTCTGGTGATAATACCAACGTTTCTACAGATGCAGACGACGATGAAAAAAATTCCGGCGAAAAGGTCCTTAACTTTTTAAATCCTGAGGCCATTCCATCAATGGATCCATCTTTAGCTACAGATGAATCTTCATTTATCTATTTAGGAGCTACTATGGAAGGTCTTTACCGCTTAGATAAAGATACACAACCATCACCTGGTATTGCTACAAAGCATTCCGTTAGTGAAGATGGTTTAACTTGGACTTTTACATTAAGAGAAGATGCTAAGTGGTCAAATGGAGAGCCAGTTACAGCAAATGACTTTGTTTACGCATGGCAACGTGCTGTCAATCCTGATACTGGATCAGAATATGGTCCATATATGATGAATGGCGTAATCAAAAATGCTTCTGCTATCAGCAGTGGTGAACTTGCTGTTGACCAACTAGGAGTAAAGGCTGATGGAGATTATACACTTGTTGTAGAATTAGAAAACCCAACTCCTTATTTTGAAACATTAACTACATTCGGCACATTCTTACCACTTAATCAAAAGTTTGTGGAGGAAAAAGGGGATAGCTTTGCAACAAGTTCTGAAAGCCTATTAGCAAACGGACCTTACACAATGTCCGATTGGGATAGCACAAGTAATTCATGGGTACTTGCAAAGAACGATAATTATTGGGATGCAAGCACAGTTCAAATGGATAAATTAACATTTGAAGTAGTAAAAGATCCACAAACAGCACTTAACTTATATGAAAAGGGATCTGTTGACCGTATGGATCTTACATCTGATTTAGTTGACCAATATTCAACAGATGAGAATTATGTGGTTTCAGCAGATACATTTGTCTACTTCCTTAAATTTAACCAAACAACATCTGAGGCTTTAGCAAACCAAAATATTCGTCTAGCTATTAGCCGCGCATTTGACAAAGAGGCTTTAGTTAACGAAATCTTAAATAACGGTTCTATCGTAGCGGATGGACTTGTTCCAACAGACTTCACTCCAATGCCAGAAACTGGAGAAGACTTCCGTGAAGTTAGCGGTGATCTTGTATCCTATGATTTAGAAGCAGCTAAAGAATACTGGGCAAAAGGTTTAAAAGAGTTAGGTACTGATAAAGTAGAGCTTGAGTTTTTAGCAGATGATGATGCGACAACAAAAACATTAATCCAATATGTTGCTAATCAGCTATCAACAAACTTAGAAGGACTAACAGTTAACATCAAACAAGTTCCAAAAGAGCAACGACTTGACTTAGATACTAATATGCAATATGAGCTTCAACTTTCTAGATGGGGTCCAGACTTCCTTGATCCATATACATTCATGAACCTGTGGATTACAGACGGAGGAAACAATAAAACTGGATATTCCAATAAAGAATATGATCAGTTAGTTAGCGATACTGCAACAAAATATGCAACAGATAATGTTGCTCGTTATGAAAATTTCCTAAAAGCAGAGAAATTATTATTTGAAGATGCACCAATTGCACCTGTTTACCAAGCATCTAGAGCACAACTAATTTCACCAAAAGTTCAAAACGTATTCGTAAATCCATTTGGAGCAACTTATGAGTATAAGTGGGCTGACGTAGCAGAATAAGAAAAAAGCTATTTAAAAAGTGGGAATATTACCGAAAAGGTAGATTCCCACTTTTTTTAAACTATTTTTTAAGTGCATACTTCCTCTTATTTATGCTTCTTTCATTATTCGTAAAAATTCCTCATAAGAGCTTGCTTTTAATATTTTATGAACGCCCGAATGATCCTCGATAAATTTCCCAAGGACATCATACATTTCTTGCAAGTCTTCCTGACTATTTCTTTTCACACATAGCAAGAAGACAATTTGCACCGGATTGTTATTCCAGTCAATGGGCTTTTCTAACGTGCAAACACATAAAAATGTTTTTTCTGTCTGCGGAGTAATTGGATGTGGGATTGCAACCAAATTCCCATAAGAGGTTGGGGCCACTTTTTCCCGTTCATATACTGCTTCTAAAAAGGCTTTACCCACAAAACCTTGCTCCATTAATTGTCCATGTAAAAAGGCTAATACTTCCTCTTTTGTATGAAATGCTTGCTTAAAGAAGACAAGATCTTGAAGGAAAAATGATTCCATTGGCTGATGATTACTATGCGTTAAAATAAATTTTTCAATTGCTTTTAAATCACTTTCCTTTAGAATCGCATTTACCTCTATCACAGGTACAGCAAAGCTTTCCTTGATTGGAATGGAGCTTACAATAAAATCAATCTCATTTAAATTATATTGATCAAGCATATAATATTCGGTTGTCCCAATCACTTCTAAGTTGCTTCCAAAATAAGATTTTAATCGGTAATAAATTAACTGTGCTGTTCCTAAGCCAGAAGCACAAACTACAAGACAGCGCTTTGGACCTGAATGTAATTTTTTTCTTTCCATTGCTGCACCGATATGCAAAGCTAAATAGCCAATCTCATTCTCATCCATTTCAATTTCTGTATACTCTTTAATTGCCAGTCCTGCAATAATTCCCGCCTCATAGGCAAGTGGATAATTGTTCTTAATCTCTTGCAACATCGGATTTCTAATATTCATGCCATACTTGATTCGATTAACAGCTGGCTTCAAATGCATGCTCATGCCAAAGATAAGCTCTTCATCCTTCGAAATCCCTAAATCGAGTTTTTCTTCCATCTTTGCCAAGACAAAATCAACTAACTGAAGAATATCATCCTCAATCACATGATCAATATGACCTTTTTTCTGGGTAACTAGCTTTGTTCCAAGTAAATGCATGGCAATATAGGCTATTTCTGCTTGCGGAAACTTAATTTGATATAGTTCCTCTACTTCTTTTGCAATTTCATTTGCCACATGATATTCCCTTTGTTGTTCAATCTCATCCATATCTGCATGGAATATCGCCACATAATGACCACTAATAATTCGTTTTCGAGCAATGACAATGTGAATGAATAAATTATTTATAGCAATATCAGAAAGGGTTATTTGGTACTTCTTTATTTGTCTTAAAATAATTTCTTGAATAGCTTCCATATTCTCGTCGTCAAAAATGGAAGGAAGCGGGCTGTCAATTGTATTGGTTGACTGTTTTTTTCGATCAAGTACATATTCTGATAAACAAAAACGAACCTTTATTTCATCCCCTACTGCCTTAAGTCCATAATTTGGTCTTGCCTCAAGTGTAATGTCATATTTTTGCAGAATCTCTTTCACATTTTTAATATCTTGTTGAATCGTAGACTTACTTACAAATAATTCATCTGCAAGATCATCCAATTTAAGATAATGGTCATTTAATAAAAAACGGATAATAATATAGGTAACCCTATCCTCAGGTGTTTTAGGAATACTAACATGAGACAGAGTGTTTTCTACAAAGATTGAATGTAAGTATTGTTGGAAGACAGGCTTATCCCAAATTTCTAATGTATAGCCTTTGGATATAACAGAGATTATTTTGGCACCATGATTGTTTAATAGCGCATCTAAATTTTTAATATCTTCTCTCGTTGTTCGAGCAGTAACATGATTAACAGTAGCTAAATATTCGCCTGTAACAGGTGTATCCGCTGCCAATAATTCACGTAAAACTTGTTTCATTCGGGAGCTTAACAAAATAAAGTCTCCTTCCTTTATAAATTTACATTAATACTATATAAATATAATTCCTTCCAGCTATTATAACAAGGTAAGTTGCTTGTTATTTCATAGGAGCTTGGTCGCTCAATAATTTTTGAGGTATTATTCTATTCAAAAAACATTCTTACTCAAAAAGGTTCTGATCTTAATCCTTGATCAGAACCTATCCTTTATATCTTGAAAATTTTTTATCAGAAATGATAAAGTGAACCTTCCATCAGTTAGGCTGACACGAACTGATGGTTAGTTAGTTGCGCCATTCAAACAATGGAACTCCCAACCAATCCCTCGAGTTCTCATTAGCAATAGACGAGATCTTTTGTCCATTATGTGATGGATAAGAAAATTCTTTAAAACCCATTATTTTTTGCTACATTTTTAAACCAGTGGGCACTTTTCTTTGGCGTTCTTTGTTGTGTCTTTATGTCTACTGAAATAAAACCATAGCGATTTTTATAGGCATTAGACCAAGACCAATTATCCATGAATGTCCATAGATGATATCCTTTTACATTGCAGCCTTCTTCTAAGGATTTATGCAACCATTGTAAATGGCCTTCAATGAATTCAATTCGATAGTCGTCTTGAATTTGTCCGTCTTTCAAGAAACGCTCTTCGTCTTGAACTCCCATGCCATTTTCAGAAATAAAGGACTCTACATTTCCGTAGTTTTCCTTTAAATTCACCATGATATCGTAAATTCCTTTTTCGTAAATTTCCCAGCCACGATAAGGGTTCATCTTTCTGCCTGGCATCTCATATGGATCAAAGAACCATTCTGGCATAAAAGGACTATATGGATTAGGTAAATGCTCTTTTGCTTTTACTCTGCGTGGCTGATAATAGTTAACACCAAGGATATCCACTGTATTTTCCTTTATTATTTCTAAGTCGCCTTGTTCTACATGTGGCATTTGTCCATGTTCACGTAGTATTTCTACCAATTCCTCTGGATACTCGCCGAGAACAGCAGGATCTAAGAAGCTTCTATTAAAGAATAAATCACAAATATTTGCCGCTTTTAAGTCGTACGGATTTTGGCTTCTTGGATAAGATGGAGTTAAATTCAAGACAATCCCAATTTTCGTGTCTTCGTCTTTATTCCAACCCCTGAAAGCTTGGACAGCTTTTGCATGTGCTAAAACTGTATGATAAGCAACTTGTGCTGCCTTTTTAAAGTCGACAATATTCGGATAGTGAAAATCGTACAAGTATCCACCTTCAACAGGAACAATCGGCTCATTGAATGTAAACCATTTTTTCACACGATCACCAAATAGTTGGAAAGCTTGCAAAGCATATGCTTGGTATGCATCCACTACTTCACGATTCTCCCAGCCACCGATATTCTGCATTTCTAATGGCATATCGAAATGATACAGGGTAACGAATGGCTCAATTCCATTAGCTAGAAGCTCATCAATTACATTATTATAAAAGCTCACTGCTTCTGGATTAACTTCTCCCCGTCCGTTTGGAATTAATCTAGACCACGAAATAGATAGGCGGAACGAATTATGTCCAATTTCCTTCATCAATTGAATATCTTCTTTATATTGATAATAAAAATTAGAAGTATTCCCAGGTCCTACATTATCAAAAAAACGATTTGGCTCTGCCTCATACCAATGATCCCAAATGTTTTTTCCTTTTCCTGCTTCATTTGCTGCACCTTCAATTTGCGTTGCAGATGTGGCACTTCCCCACCAAAAACCTTCAGGAAATTTGTATTGAACAGTCATTTTTTGAAACCCCCAACTTATTTATTACGATAGATTTCTATTATCTCAGTAGCTAAATCGCGGACAGTAATAGCAGTCATTAAATGATCTTGAGAGTGAACTAAAATTACGTTCACACCTGCTCCATTTCCACTCGCCTCTTCTTGGAGTAATTTCGTTTGAAAACCATGCGCTTTTCCAAGTTCTGCACTTGACTCGTCTATTAACCGATCCGCCTCGTCAAAATTCCCCTCTTTTGCTTCTTGTATTGCTTCCATCGCACATGAACGACCATTTCCAGCAAAAAGAATAATTTGAAAAGCTATTTCTGTCATCTTGTTATCTGTTTCCATCCCTGTCACTCCATTCTCGAATACCAAAGGGGGTTTACACTTATACTTAACGAAGGTAAAACCCCTTTCCTTAAATTTAAATTTCTATTTTATACTTTTATTATCCTTGTTTTTCTGTTTCATAATAATTTTTATCTAATACTTTTAGGAATGGCCACCAAATCGCCATTACAACAAGTAAGTTAAAGATTTGAAGTGCTGCACCTCTCAAGTCATTACCTGTTGCTAAAAATCCACTAATACCAATTGGTGTTGTCCACGGAACAATGATTCCTGCAGGTTTTGGAACAATACCAGCTGACATTGTAAGATAAGTAATTACCGTTACAACTACTGGCGCTAATAGCCAAGGAATAAGAACTAATGGATTCATAATGATTGGTAATCCAAAGATAATTGGTTCATTTACGTTAAATATCCCTGCTGGACCACCTAGTTTACCAAGTTCTTTTGTTTGTCTGCTCTTACCGATTAAGAAGATAAGGATAACAACACCTAATGTCATTCCTGTACCACCCATACCAACTAAGAACGTGTCCATAAATTGCTTTGTAACAACGTTTGGAAGCTCTGTTCCTGCTTGGAAGGCACTGAAGTTTTGATCATTCAATGCATACCAAATTGGATCTAGGACAGAGTTCATAATAATCTGACCATGTAAACCGAAGAACCAGAATAATTGAATTAATAGTACAACTACGATTGTTGCTGGCAGACTACTACCTAAAGCAGTTAATGGCTCTTGAATAATGGTATAAATAAAGTTCTGTACTGTATCAAACGGTGTAAAGCTAAATAGAATACGAATGATTAAAAAGATTGTCAATGTTAATGTAATCGGAATCAATGCACTAAATGATCGAGATACAGAATCTGGAACACCAGGAGGCATTTTTATCGTCCAGTTTTTCTTCACAAAGAAGCGATATAGCTCTGCAGAAAGAAATGCAGTGAAAATTCCTAAGAACATCCCTTGTGCACCAAGAATAGCAGTCGGGATAACGCCTGTTACTTCCCCTAATTCTTGTGGGTTTAAGATAAGAAATGATGCTACCCCCACTACTGCACCATAAATCGCTTCAAGCCCATAATGTTGGGTCAATTTATATCCTATACCCATTATTACAAATAGCCCCATTATACTTAAAGTTGCAGCAGATGCCGGACCTAACGCATTTTGGTAAGCTGTATATGCTTCTGGACTAATCCATTTATCTAGGAAAGGAAAGTTCGCAATTACAACAAAAATTGAACCAAAAATGATTAGCGGCAAGGCAACCATAAAACCATCACGTAACGCTGCTAAATAACGATTGTTATTCAATTTTTCAGCAATTGGCAACAGAATATTTTCCAAAACCTCCATAAATTTATTCATAAGGTTTATCCTCTCTTCCTTAAATTAGTAAGTGTTTTCATTTTTAAAATAAATGATTACTTATTATTTTCGATTAATTCTAATGCTTTATTTAATACTGCTAATCCGTCGATACGTCCATAAGCAACCGGATCAATAACATCTAATGGAATACCAACTGTTTCAGCCGCAACAGCAAGCTTCTTTTTCAAAAAGCGCATTTGTGGACCAATTAAAAGTACATCTGCACGTTCCATATCTGTTTGCGCTTTATCTTGAGCAACAGCCCAAATTTCTGCTTCAATTCCTTTCTCTTTTGCAGCATCTTTCATTTTTGATACTAGTAAACTTGTAGACATACCTGATGAACAAGCTAATAGAATTCTTTTCATTTTAATGACCTCCAACATGATTTATTGTTAATGGAATTATTTAATATTTACTACACTTTTATCTTACAATGAAAACTCTTACAACTTAACATATTGTTTTTCCGTCTAAAGGAGGAAATTAAATGTTAGCACTTTCATTCATCCTTGTGTCTAAATTTCCGACATGCTAAAAAGGGAGCTTTCAAGAAGAATTTAAAAAGCTGGGCCATAGGTATTCCAACCAAATAAAAAAAACCAAACAATTTATACGGAAATGCTCATAAAATTCCGTATAATTGTTCGAGTTTTATAAATTTCAAGAAAGAAAATTAGTGAAATTAAATAGCTATTTGAAAGATTTTTCACCTTTTCCCGTTATATATTTTGATTTGTCT
Source organism: Bacillus sp. 522_BSPC (assembly GCF_001076885.1). Lineage (GTDB taxonomy): Bacteria > Bacillota > Bacilli > Bacillales > Cytobacillaceae > Niallia > Niallia hominis. The sequence continues at coordinate 14,134 of NZ_JVDT01000226.1, read as the reverse complement.
CAGACTTGCAGCTTTACTCTTTTTCTTCATAACGGAAATACTTAAAGTCTGCTGATATGTTTTGGCCGCTTGTATCTTGACATTGCATTCCTACAAATGCTCCTGTGAAGAAGCCTCCTCCGCGAATATAATCGTCCGATAATTTCTTAGATTCAAAATTAATATCTATTTTATGCCACTCTTCTTTATTAAAGGAATACGAATAGTAGTAGATTTCATTCTCGACAGTTACGCTTAAATATACATATTCCGCTTCACTTGGGACAATAATTTTCTCCTTTAGTGGCTGGGAGAACGAGAAGTTATCACAAACCGTTAAATCAAGGATGCGACCAAGATTTTCATCGTATGTTATTTGTAATGCTGTCCAATTTTCTGTGTTGTAGTAATTTACTAATCCGGCAGCCTGTTGTATATTTTCCGGTGTAAAAGCTACTGCTGTTTCTGCTTCAAATTGAAGACTTTGCCAGCGTCTAGCTACAAAAGACTGTGTAAAAGTGGATGTTAATGATTCCTGACCAAATAAGCGTAAATGATTAGGTCTTTCCGTTAAGGAACCTAATTGTTCTGTAAATGGAATACGTAATGTTTGAAAATTTATATTTAGCTTATCTTGAGTAAATTCATCCAATACTGGATAGGTGGAAGGAAACTTGGTTTCAGGAATCTTTGGTGCTTCTACCTCCAAGCTTCCTTCTTTTCCACCTACAACATATGGCCAGGCATCTCTCCATTCAAGCTTTTGAATAGCTGTTTCTCTGCCTAAAGGACAGTATCCTCTTTGTTGAATAATTGACGCATCATCTGGATGAATAGGGCGACCCGTTAAATGGGCTAAATACCATTCATCTGTATGTGTTTGGATAATAGACGCATGTCCACATTTTTGCAATGGATTTCTAGGGTCGTGCCAAGATGTTAAAATTGGATTATTTGGATGAACCTCATACGGACCCTCTATGTTTTTGGAACGCGCAATCGTTGCTGCATGCTCATACTCCGTTCCACCTTCTGCAGTTAACAAATAATAATATTCGCCAATATGATAAAGATGCGGTGCTTCTGTCAATTTAATATCCGTACCTTTAAAGATATTTTGAGGTTTATTGATTAACTTTTTCTGCTCTGTGCAATATTCCTGCATCACAATTCCACCAAATGGATGACGATCTATTCGTTGGTCCCAAAGCATATTTAACAAATACTTCTTTCCATCCGTATCATGGAACAAGGAGGCATCAAATCCAGAACTATTTAATTTTACTGGCTCTCCCCAATCACCATCAACCGTTTCAGAAGTAACCAAATAGTTATGACAATCCTTCCAAGCACCATCTATTACTTTTACATCTGTGTAAATAAGCCAAAACTTTCCGTCACTATAACTCAAGCAAGGTGCCCACACACCACCAGAGTTAGGATTTCCTTTCATATCTAATTGGGATACTCTTTGTAATGGGTGTGCAACTAATTCCCAATTAACTAAATCTTTAGAATGATGAATTTGTACTCCCGGAAACCATTCGAAAGTAGATACTGCAATATAATAGTCTTCACCAACTCTGCAAATGCTAGGGTCCGGATTGAATCCTTTCAGTACTGGGTTGATAATCTTCATCTTAATTTCCTCCTTCGCGGTCCTTTTTAATCAGTTAGTTTGTTCGTCATATTAACTACGTTAACTCTTTTTGAAAGCGTTGTCAATCATATCGTAAAAATTACATGCATTTTCGTTTAGTATAACTAGGAAATGTCCACAGATGATTTGTTACATATAAGCTCCAGAAGTCTATTTACCTATTAGACAGAAAAAAAAAGAACTCCCATCTAAGATGAAAGTCCTTTTGTATATGATATTTAGTTCAAACAATTAGTAAAACAGAGGATTCTTTCATTATCAACCGAGCAATAAATGATAGTGACTTTAAAGGATGTGCTTAAAAAAATTTTTTTCTCCCATATTACTAGCTTCTCTTTCCAATCAACTATTAGTTATAAATTGGTTTTTTCTCACTTAAACGAAGTGTCTGTGCAGTTAATGTATGAACTTCATGCAGAAGCTTAGGGTTTTCCTTTAATGGTATTCCATATGATGGAATCATTTCTTTTAATTTTGATTCCCATTCTGGTATTTGCTCTGGAAAACATTTTCGAATAACTTCAAGCATGACATGAACAGCAGTAGAAGCTCCAGGTGAAGCTCCAAGCAATGCTGCTATCGAACCATCAGCAGCAGTCACAACCTCTGTACCAAATTGAAGTGTTCCTTTGCCCCCAGCCTCTGTATCTTTGATTACCTGCACACGTTGACCTGCTACAATAAGATCCCAATCATCTGCTTTAGCATTCGGAATAAATTCCCGTAACTCTTCTATGCGCTTCTCTTTGGATAACATGAGCTGCTGAATTAAATAGCTTGTTAAAGACATATTTTTGGCACCTGCTGCCAACATGGTAAACAAGTTATCTGGTTTGACGGATGAAATTAAGTCAAACATCGAGCCTGTTTTTAAAAATTTGGGCGAGAACCCTGCAAATGGACCAAATAGTAAAGATTTTTTATTGTCGATAAAACGGGTATCCAGATGAGGAACAGACATTGGTGGAGCCCCAACTTTTGCTTTCCCATATACTTTTGCATGATGCTTGGCAACAATATCTGGATTCTTGCACACTAAAAATATTCCACTTACCGGGAATCCGCCCATATGCTTCCCTTCAGGAATGCCAGATTTCTGCAGTAAATGTAGACTACCTCCACCGCCGCCGACAAAGACGAACTTGGCAGAATGAGTTTCAGTGATGCCACTATCTAGATTTTGCACCTTCACTTCCCAATGGCCATCTGCTGTTCGTTTTAAATCATTCACACTATGCTTGTAGTGAATTCCAACATCTTTTTTTGCTAAATTGGCAAACAACAGTCGCGTTAAAGCGCCAAAATTCACATCTGTGCCTGAATCCATCTTAGTTGCTGCTATCGGCTCCTTATAATCACGGTTTTGCATTATTAGAGGGATCCACTCTTTCAGTTTTTCCGGATCCTTTGAAAATTCCATTCCTTCAAACAGCGGATTTCTCACCATTGCCTCAAAACGCTTTTGTAAAAAATCCACATTCTTTTCCCCTAATACTAGACTCATATGTGGCAATGGCATAATAAAGTCTTCTGGATTATGTAGTACTTGATTGTTTACAAGATAAGACCAAAATTGCAAGGAAACTTGAAACTGTTCGTTGATTTCTAACGCCTTCTTAATGTCTACTGAGCCATCTGGTTTTTCCACTGTGTAGTTTAGCTCACATAGTGCTGCATGCCCCGTTCCCGCATTATTCCATTCATTGGAGCTTTCCTCTCCTGCACTTGCTAATTTTTCAAACACTGTAATTTGCAGATTAGGGTCTAATTCTTTTAAAAGCATCCCTAACGTTGCACTCATAATCCCGGCACCAATTAAAATAACGTCTGTTTTCGTTTCTTGTCTGCTCATTTTAACCTTCCTTATACTTTTAGATTTTCAGAAAAATGTAAGCGTTCCCTTTTTGGCGCGATTAAACTGATACATTTTTTCTGTCTCAAGCATTTACCTGGTTAAAGCCTCATTTATTTTCAAAAAATTTTAAATAGTTTCCTTTTATTATACGATAGTTATTCCTTTTTTAAAAGTCAGAAATGAACAAGAATTGTCCAAACAAAAGAAGCCTTACCCTAAGAAAAACTGGGATAAGGCATTGATATGCTATTTATCAATAAAATATGCTTCCAAGAACCTTGCATTTAAAAGGCAGGGATCGCTGTTTCAGCATAATTTTCTTCTAAGAATTTACGAACCTCTGGGCTCGTCATAGCTTCTGCTAGCTTTTGAATTGGTTCCCAATCCGCATTATCCTTACGAGCTACTAACGTAATCGCAAAGTCATTCTCTACACCTTCTGTTAGCAATGCATCGCTTTTTGGTGTTAAGCCAAGCGGTGATGCATAAGCTGGTGTCATTACAACTAAATCAGCGTCATCATACATTCTAGCAAGCATTAATAAATCTACTTCTTCAAACTTTAAATTTTTCGGATTTTCTACAATATCTGCTTTTGTATAATAAGATCCCGTTTTCTCTTTTAATGTAATTACATCATGTTGAGCCAGCAATGCTAAGGAACGGTCAATATTGGATACATCATTTGCAATCGCAACTACCGCTCCATCTGGTACTTTATCCATGGAATCATATTCCTTTGAATACACACCATAGTTTGCAAAATAGATTTCTTCAACAGGAACTAGCTCTGCATCATTACTACGGTTAAATTCCTCCATATATGGAACATGTTGAAAAAAGTTTGCATCTACTTCTCCAGCTGCAAGAGCAGTATTTGGTTGCACGTTATCACTCAATACAACCATATCAAGGTTGATACCTTCTTCTGCTAATGTTGGCTTTACAAGTTCAAGAATTTCAGTCATTGGAGGAATTAAGGAAGCAACTTTTAATGTTACTTCTTCTTTTTCTGTATTCTGTGCATCCTTTTTATCTGACTCATTTTCTTTCGCACAAGCTGCCAACACGAATATACCTATCATCATTAAAAATAATATTTTTTTCATTTTTTTCTCCTGTCTTTACCTTTTATCAATCACTTTTGCTACTGCTGTACCAGTAAATTGTATAAGCTGTACAAAAACAACCATTATAATAATCATATAAATCATTAAGTCTGTTTTAAACTGCTGATATCCATAGCGAATGGCAAAATCCCCAATACCTCCGCCCCCGACAACTCCCATAATTGTCGAATAAGAAATAAAGCTAATAATCGATGTTGTTAATCCTAATACAAGTCCTGAACGAGCTTCTACATAAAGAAATTTAAAGATGGCTTCCTTTACAGATGCCCCCATCGAAATGGCTGCCTCTATAACACCCTTTGGTACTTCCAAAAGGGATTGCTCCACTAAACGAGAATAATGAGCGATTGCTATGATGGATAATGGAACAGTTGCAGCAGCTGTTCCAATGGCTGTTCCAATAATTATTCTTGTAAACGGAATAAGGAAGACAACCAATAATAAAAATGGAAACGAGCGAATAATATTTACTATTAAATTCAGCGTAGAAAAAACAAAAGGATTCTCCAACATTTTGCCCTTTCTAGTTAAGAAAAGCAAGGTACCAACTGGAAGACCTATTATAATGGCTGCTAAAATAGATATACCAACCATTACAAAGGTTTGTCCAATTGATTGCCAAATTTCCATTCTATATTGAATCAATATCTCAGGCATGGTCTAGCTCACCATCCTTTTTCAGCTGCTCTACCAAGCGTTTTGAAGTATTATTGATTTGCTGTATTCCTTTTGGTTCAATTGCCACTGTATCATAAATTTCACCGTCTTCAATGACCGTCACTCGATTGCATATACTTTTAATTACTTCCATCTCATGGCTGACGATTACAATCGTTACGCCTAGCCGTTTATTTACATCCTCTAATACACGTAAAATTTCAGCTGTCGTTTTCGGATCAAGTGAAGAGGTTGGTTCATCACATAACAAAACTTGCGGATTATTGGCAATGGCTCTTGCAATGGCTACACGCTGCTTTTGACCACCACTTAACTGGGCAGGATACTTCTCCATTAAGCTTTCTAATCCAACAAATTGAAGACACTCTATAACGCGACTTCTTCGTTCTCTCCTCGGAAAACGTGCAAGTTCTAAAGACACTAAAACATTTTCATAAACCGTCTTATTAGCAACAAGATTGAAATGCTGAAAAATCATTCCAATAGATTGACGAGCTTTACGAAGATCTTTATAGCTCAAGCTAGTCAGATTTCGCCCATCCACTTCTATTTCTCCTGTATCTGGAGCCTCTAATAAATTCATTAGACGAAGTAATGTCGATTTACCAGCACCACTCGCACCAATTATCCCAAAGATTTCTCCTTTATGTATCGCTAAACTAATAGACTTAATGACCTGGTAATTCGCATAACTTTTACTGACATTATGCAATTGAATCATCTAAAAAAACCCCCTTTATCATTTGAAGGGTAATTACAACCTTTTCATTATAGCGAAATATTGGTAGGTTGTCATTTTGGATGCCCAAATAGATTAACAGACGTGGCCATGGTCCTCTACAAGGTTAACAGATTTGTTCCCAAATAAAGTGCCATTCCCCAAATGATTATGGCAGATAGCTGATTCATGCGCTTTAAAACGATCCCATGGGTATCAATTTGCCCAAGCTTTCGACCTAGCAAAACTAAAAAACAAAACCATATCCATGAAACACTCATGCAAGCAACCGCAAAAATAATTTTTTCTTCACCACTATAAGCAAGAGAGCTTGTACCGATGACTCCAATCGTATCCAGAATTGCATGTGGATTTAATAAAGAAACGGAGGCGGCGAACGTAATTTGTCGACGTGGAGAAAACCGTATTTTTTCTTGTTTAATTCCCACTTCCGCAGCACTCTTCCACATAGCCCATCCCATATATACTAAGAAAAAGAATCCAATAAAAAACAAAAATGCTTTTACCCATGCAAAGGTAAATACCACCACAGAGACACCAGCAACAGCTAAATAGATTAGTAAACTGTCACAGATACTAGCTGTTATGATTGCCGGTAACGCATATGTGAATTTTTTATGTGTTGCTCCTTGATTAAACAAAAATATATTTTGAACGCCTAAAGGTAGTATTAACCCAAATGCCAATATCATTCCATGTAATAATGCTTCCATCCTTATTCCCCCTCTTCTTCCTACAGAATAGCGAAGAAGAGGCGTTCTGTCTCCATCCAATTGGATGGTCATTAACCCAACCATTTTGATAAAATAAGAGAAAATAAAGATAGGAGTATACTCATGGCAGAAATTGAATGGAAACCACAAAAAAGCTCAACCGTTTCTTTACACCAGCAAATAACTTCCTTTATGAAAAAGAAAATAACGCATGGAGAATGGACAATTGGTATGAAGCTCCCCTCTCAACGGAATTTAGCCAAGCAATTCCAAGTTAACCGAAGCACCATTATAACAGCCCTAGAGGAACTAGCTGCTGATGGGTTAATTGAAGCAAAGGTGGGGAGCGGAACAAAGGTAATAAATAATACGTGGAGCTTGCTTGCATCTACTCCTCCGCCAGATTGGATTAGTTATGTAAAATCAGGCATACATCAACCAAACATTTCTATCATCCAAGAAATTAATCAAGCAGAAGCAAATCCAAGTATTATTAGGTTGGGAACAGGTGAGCTTTCTCCAGAATTGCTACCTAAAGAACGCATGGAACAAACATTTCAATCTAGCGGAAAATTAAATCTCTCTCTTGGATATACAGAACCGAAGGGAAGCTTAGCTTTACGCCAAACAGTAAGTGCCTATTTGAAGACGAAAGGAATTATAACTTCCTCTGAATCCATTTTAATCGTTTCAGGAGGACTTCAAGCATTGCAATTACTTTCTATTGGGCTATTAAAAAGAGGGTCTACTATCTTTCACGAAGCCCCCTCCTATTTAAATTCTATTCATGTATTTCAATCTGCGGGAATGAACTTAATAGGACTTCCTCTTGATGAAGAAGGGTTAGCGTACAATGCTATTGGACGAATTAAGAGTAAGACCCAGCAAAAATCAGCATTACTATATACCATCCCTAATTTTCACAATCCAACAGGTACATTAATGTCTGAAAAGAGGCGAGCTGACTTAATAGCAGTTTGCCAAAAAGAATCGATTCCTATTATTGAAGATGATGTGTACGGAGATTTATGGCTGGACAGCCCTCCACCTAGGCCTCTAAAAGCAATCGATACGCAAGGAAATGTTCTTTACATTGGCAGTATCTCCAAATCCTTAAGTCCTGGACTGAGAATTGGTTGGATTGTAGGACCAGAACCAGTCATAGAACATTTAGCCGATATAAAAATGCAGACAGATTATGGTTCCAGCACCTTATCTCAGTCTGTTGTAGAAAGCTGGCTGCATCATGGCTTATATGAGGATTTTCTAAAGGACGTAAAAGCTGAGCTCAGGTATAGAAGAGATTTTACAATGGGATTATTAAAGAAATATTTTTCAGATATTGCAACATGGCTCTCTCCTAAAGGCGGGTTCTATATATGGCTAAAACTAAAGCCAAGCATCTCTACACGAAAGCTATTTGATTTAGCACTTCGTGAAGGAATTCTTATCAATCCAGGAATCATTTATGATAAAACAGATGATCAGCATCTGCGCATATCCTATTCTTATGCTACATTCGATGAATTAGAAAGAGGATTGATAACCTTAGCACAGGTAATTAAAATACAAGCAAAAGGACAGTTCTACTGATGATGTCCTCAGTAGCGCCGTCCTTCTGCGGTCTGAAAAAATTCTTGCAAATATGCGGTATTGTCTATATTCCTATTGCATTCGCTGCTATCTGTACAAATAAAATTTCCAATAGCCTTGTAATAATCTGCATTTTTGGGTTTTTTGTCTTTGGTAATCGTTGAAAAATAAGCAACTTCTCCAAAGCTATTGCAGAAAGAGCAAATATTTTTTTTATTAGTTGCTGTCATTTTCCCCTCCATTCCTACTAATTGTCCTTCTAAATCATAAATAATAAATTTTCTATTAGACTTTCCATCCGTCCAGCTTAAATAGGTTAGTTTATGGTGATCGATTGTTGTTAAATCAGGTAATTTTAATTTCTTTTGCTTTGGAAATAATTTTTTTAGTTGTTGTTCCGTCAGTTTCGGAAATGGCAATACATATGCAGTAAGTCCCTCGATGTATTGATCGTATTCATTCTTTGTTTTCCATTTGGAAATATCCAATAACGCTTGCTGTTCACTTGATGCTTGAGGAAAAAGTTCTAAAACTTTCGCATGAGCTAATTCTATTACGGCAACTAACACTGTTTTAGGTAAGCTTTTATTCATACTATCCTTAATAATGGCGATCTGTTTTTTAATAAAATTCAGTTGTTCATTTTTGATAAATGGTTCTGTCATTGCATTCTCTCCTATTATTTTGTTGTGTCCTGTCTTTCTATTTTAGTAAAACTCACTCCCTTTCTAAAATGGAAAAGATGATTGAGAAACAATTTTTACATAAAAAACACTGATGAGAGGTCACCAGTGCTAGTCTTTCTTTTTATGTGAGTACACGATTTTCTTAATTGTTTCCGTGGAGAGATGATATTCTATTGCCAATGCCTGAATAGTGCTTCCATTAGCAAAAGCTGCTTTTATTGCATTGTTTCGGCCATCTAGCATTTTTCTTCCACCACTTGAAGTTCCCCACTTCTTATACGCATTTTCTTGTTTCGGAATATACAAGGTCTCACCTTGAACATATTTTTGAATTTCTACAACAAGCTTTTCAGGTAAAACATTCGTTGCATTTGTATACTTCAATTTTGCCCGCTCCCTTATTTTTATTTTTTTCTAAAATAAGGTGCAAAGCCAAAATATTAGTTAGCGATAAAAATTACTTGTTTCGCCCCATGCAAAGTATCGCCTTTCTAATAATAGGCTTTGCATGAGTGGAAGTAGTATCAGACAATCGTATGTGATTCTCCAACTGTAAGCACCCCCTTTTACATTATTATAGCTAAATTTAATAAGTGTTTACATTCAAAGTTTAAGACTGCTTTCGTATCAAACAGCCAAATTTAAAGAATGGCCTCTGCTAATAAGGTATATGACTGCATTTTGTCCTCAAAGTCATAAATATTGGTGATTATCATAAATTCCTCTGTTTGATAGAATTCACTTAAATGCAAAATCTCGTCTTTTACCTTTTTGGGCGTCCCAATTATCGCTCGTTTTCGATTTTTTCTTATGATTGCTTGGTCTTCTTCTGATAGCTGAATCCCTTTTGCCTCTTCTTTTGAAAGAATAAAAGTGTCTTCGCCTTTTTCAATTGCTAGCAGCCAAAGATCTTGGCTAACTGCCATTTCTTCTGCTTCTTCCTGTGTTGGTGCACAAACAACAAATACACATACATTTGCTTGTGGGTTTCTAAGAATGCTAGACGGCTGGAAGTTCTCCCGATAATGTTTCATCGCAATGCTGCCACTGATTGGATTTATAAAGTGCCCATAAGTAAAAGCAGTTCCCTTTTCTGCGGCTAATCTAGCTCCCCGCTGCGAGACACCTAGCATCCAAATTTCTGGTCGAGTTTCAATGGATGGATACGCTTGGACCTCTTGATTAGATTGCGTATTGGCTATATATTCTTGAAGTTCCGTAACCTGACGCGGGAATTCATTTAAGCTTTTTCTCATTCCATCTGTTAAAGCTAGCCGAGTAGGCGCAGATCCACCTGGTGAACGTCCAATTCCTAAATCCATTCTGTTCGGATACAATGCTTCTAACACCTTAAAGTCTTCCGCAATTTTAAAAGGACTATATTGTGGAAGCAAAACGCCACCAGAGCCTACACGTATCTTATTTGTCTGTGCGGCAATAGTCGAGATAAGAACCTCTGGGGAAGTCCCAGCAATTCCATTGGAGTTATGATGTTCAGCAACCCAAAAACGAGTGTAGCCAAGCTCCTCTGTTCGTTTTGCCAATTTAATTGTATTTTGAAGTGCAAACCCTGCATTTAAATTCTTACTAATAACAGATTGATCCAGTACACTCAATTTCATTTGAATGACCTTCTTTCCTTACGTTTTAAAAAATATTACCATATTTCCTTTGCAATAAGCTCATAAGACTTCTTTCTACTTTCATAGCTATTCGTAATAGTCACAATCATCATTTCGTCTGCATTGTACGCTGATTGCAGCTCAACCAATTCCTTTTTAACCTCTTTTGGATTTCCAATAATCATCTTTTGACGCATTTCTTTCATTCTTTCTTGTTCCTCACTCGTAAAAGAATAATTTTTTGCTTCTTCTATAGTGGGAATGCCTTTATTTTTTTTCCCTTTATCCGTTTGGATTTTCGATAAGAACCAGCTTAAAGCCAGCTCTTCAGCCTGTTCTGTTGTTTCCGCGCAAATAATCGATATCGTTACAATCACTTGAGGTTCCTGAATGCCACCATTTTGTCTAAATGAGCTTCTATATGTATTCACAATCTCGATTCCATCTCTATCGCTCATAAAATGTCCAAATGCATAGGCTGTCCCATGCTCTGCCGCTTGTATAGCACTTTTTTCACTCGTTCCGAGAATCCATGGAACAGGAGCCACATCAGGAAAAGGGTGTGCTGTTATTTTGGAGAACATCTGATCTGCTGGGTAGTTATTATATAAAAAATGTAGAAGCTCTTTAATGGAGTTAGGCATATTCCGAACATTTTCTAAAAAATTCCCAGAGAGAGCAATCGAAGCTTCGGCAGATCCTCCTGGCGCTCTCCCTATTCCTAGATCGATTCGATTTGGAAATAATGTCGCTAGCATATTAAATGTTTCCGCTACTTTATACGGTTTATAGTGTGGTAATAATATGGCTCCAGCACCAATTCTTATCTTTTCTGTATTGGCACCAATATACCCAAGCATTACTTCTGGAGCAGAACTAGCAAGGCCGGGAAAATCATGATGTTCCGCAATCCAATATCTTGTATATCCTAGTTTTTCTCCACATTGGGCAAGCTTCATTGATTCTATAAGTGCATCTTGAGAGGTTTTCCCAGATAAAACAGGTGCTTGATCTAAAATACTTAATTTCATATAGAGAACCTCCCTTTCCGTGTATATATAAGAAAAAACAGATCTCTAAATCCGATAAGGATGACCTGTTTTGCTAATTCCCTTCTGAATTTATTCCACTTCCACTAATTCCAAAAGGAAATCACTAATGCTGTTTTCATCGGAGAAATTGGTATAGGAAGTGGAATATTTGTTGATTTTCCCTCTAAAAGCCACTTGCTCATTAGGGATATTTACATCAAATACATTTTCGTATAAAAACTTCGTAACTACGTGGTATTCTTCCCCACCTCTTACTTTAAATTCAAAGCTTACCATTGTTAACAGCTTCTCAGAATCGGTACTTTTTACCTTTTTCTCTTTATAATTGGAAACAGATAATGCAAAATCATTTAAGAAAACTTTATTTACCATCTTAATCGCTCCTTATTTGGAAAATAGAAGCAGAGGTCGGGTTAATCGACCTCATTAGAACCTTACCTCCGCTTCCCAATTTTTACTGTTATTTCTGTTCCTTTTCCCATCTCACTTTGTACTTGAATTTCTCCTTCATGTAAATCAATGATTTTTTTGACAATGGAAAGACCGAGACCATTTCCCCCCATGTTCCGATTTCTTGATTTATCTGCTTTATAAAAACGCTCAAATATATGCATGAGTGCATCTTGGTCCATTCCGATTCCTGTATCTCTTATTTTAACAGTAATAATCCCATTCTCCGATTTAAATGCCTCAACTGTTATAGTACCTCCTTCTGGCGTGAATTTTATACTATTATGAAGTAAATTAATCCATACTTGATCAAGCATTTCCTCATCTGCAGTAATCGTTGCATCTGGTAGAACGATATCCATATTAATTTCTTTTTCTGACCATTGGGGCTCATTGGCAAGAATAATCCGGCGGAGTTGATAATCTAAACGGTATTCTTTTAGATCCAAAGGCAAATGTTCCGCTTCTAAAGAAGTAAGCTTTAATAGACTTTCACTTAATTTAGACAAACGGATGCTTTCCATTTCAATAATGCTTAAATAGTGTTTGCGTTCTACTGAACTTAAATCATCATTTTTCAAGGCATGGGCAAAACCACTTATAGAAGTTAAGGGTGACTGGATTTCATGGGATACATTGGAGATAAATTCCTGACGCAGCTCTTCCATTTCCCCTAATTTTTCTGCCATGTGACTTATATTTGTTACGATTTGATAATAAGGATGATCATTGTCTCCTTCACGAAACTGATTTTTATAATAAGAAAGATCGATATTAAAATTTCCTTCAGCTATCATCTTTATTGCCTGAATGATTGGATACAAGTGTTTGTCTTGTTTTGATCTTACCCATGGAATTTTTGTGATAATCGATATTAAGCAGCCAAAAAAGAAAAATCCCACTAAAGAATTCATTAATTGCCTGATGAAATCTCGGGGCGTTATTTGGATTACATCATAAAGCCATGCTGTTAGCCCATAGGCTAGTGACCAGCATAATAGTAAAAACAGAATGATTGCAAGGAAACCAGCTGTTCGTTTTATGAATTTTGCTACCTTTCTCTTCACTGTCTTACCTCCAATCGATAACCAAGACCACGAATCGTCGTTATCTTAAAGGGACATTCCTCTTCAGGGAACCGCTGGCGCAATCGATTTATATGAACATCAACTGTTCGTTCATCCCCTTCATAATCAAAGCCCCAAATATCTTCAATTAATTGTTCCCTTGAAAAAGTTTTCTTTTGATGGGTTGCAAGTTTAAATAATAATTCAAATTCCTTTAATGGCAGGGTAATCTCCTCCTTGCCAATCGACACTTTATACGAGTCCCGATCGATCATGACATTGCCAATTTCCAAACGATTCGAAAGGGAGATTTGATAGCGTTTAAGTAAAGCTTTTACTCTTGCAACTAACTCAGCTGGAGCAAAGGGCTTTACTAAATAATCGTCTGCTCCAAGGTCAAAACCCTTCACTTTTTGCGTAGTCTCTCCTTTTGCAGTCAGCATTAAGATTGGCAATGTATCTGTATAATAAGTCCGTACTTCCCGGCAAAATGTCCATCCATCCATATTCGGCATCATAATATCAAGTATAATTAAATCAATTTTATCCTGTTCGAGTAAAGACAGACCCATTTCTCCATCTCCTGCTTCTACACTAGACAAGCCTTCCTTTGTTAAAATAACATGAATTAATTCTCTAATATGTGGGTCATCATCTACTATCAGTATTTTTGCCATATTATCATTCCTTTTAAAGAAATAAGGACCACCCGTGAGAACGGGTGGTTTTCTCTGCGGCTGAAAGCCTTTGTTACTGACCAAACCCTAAAGGGCTACTGAAAGGTTCGCCATTTGTACTACTTCTACTGGCCAGACCTCAAAGGCCTTCTCTCCTAATTATTTCGTTTCTTTTTCTTCACTTCTTCCCCTGTAAATGGATCAATATATTCCATTATCGTTAATTGTTCTGC
>NZ_JVDT01000225.1 GCF_001076885.1 Bacillus sp. 522_BSPC | reverse complement strand
TGCGCTACAGACGCACGATGCGCCGGGGAGTAAGCTGATCCTCCTCGGCACGCCTGCGGGGTCTCAGCCTTTCCTCTATTTCCCGCAGGAGTCGAGTGTCCTCCGCTCCATTCCACTTCGTTTCTAAACCTTTTTTCAAAATAATACACACGAACATTTACACAAATAATTTTGTAAGTGTTCGTGTGTATTGTTAGTTGAGATGCTTTTGTCCCAGCCTCTTAGTCTTCTGTTTTATCACTTTGATTTTTATTCCGTCTATTCCCTTTACTGTTATCGCCACTAACACTAGTTTGATTTCCCTTTGGTGAGTTTTGATTCTTACTTCCATTGTTATATTTTTTCGTCATTTTTAACACTCCTTTCTGTTTGCCTCTAAATAGGTTTTCCAGATGGAGCTATGACTAATATGGTAAAAACAAGCAATTTATTCGTTACTTAAATCTAGATGTTAGGAAATGACAAACTCCATCTTCATCACAAGTTAACTCTGTTATTTCTTTTGCTATTTCTTTAATGTGTTCTGGTGCATTTTGCATAGCAACTGGCATGGAAACGAATTGCAGCATTTGGATGTCATTATCACTATCTCCAATTCCCATCGTCTCTTTCGCTGATAGACTAAACTTCTCTAGCATTTGTTTAATGCCTGTTGCTTTATTTACATTTGCAACCATTACTTCTACATTATGTCCAGAGGATGTAGAAGCAGTAAAGTCGACTTCCTTTCTTAATTCTTCTAATACTTGCTTCCACTGGTTAATATGTTCTTTCGTTCGAGCAAAGAAATAAAACTTCGAAAATTTGCTTCCCTCTATTGTATCCTTCCAATCTATTTTTCCATTAATTGCTTCTTTTCGAGAAAGCCATTCATTGATCCCAACACTTTCCGGCTTCGGTTCCCTGATTTCGTGCATAACATACTCCTTATCTTGATTTAATGTTATACGAGAAGCTCCATATGGGAAAAGCTCATAATATACTTTATACTCTCTTGCCTTTTCAATAATGGTTTCAACTAATTGTAAAGGTAGTGTATGTTGAAAAATCGGCTCTTTTCCTATATATCCAGCCATGCCGTTGGAAGTAACATAACCATCTACTTCAAATCCTTCTGGTACGACAGATGTAATTTCGTCAAAGGATCTTCCTGTTGCTATAAAAACGAAGAAACCCTCCTTTCGTAAATCATCAATAATCTCTTTTGTCTTCAGACTTACCTGATTCTGATGATTTAAAATCGTACCATCCATATCTAGAAAAATAGCCTTTGGTTTTTGTAACAAAATAAATCCCCCTTTAATACTCTTACTCGCAAGTATACACCTCGTTACATTTTTGCTCAAATGCATCGATTTAGCATTTCGATTGCTTAAAACCTTTCTCTGCACTAGAATTTTTGCAAAAATAAGGACCACCCGTGAGAACGGGTGGTTTTCTCTGCGGCTGAAAGCCTTTGTTACTGACCAAACCCTAAAGGGCTACTGAAAGGTTCGCCATTTGTACTACTTCTACTGGCCAGACCTCAAAGGCCTTCTCTCCTAATTATTTCGTTTCTTTTTCTTCACTTCTTCCCCTGTAAATGGATCAATATATTCCATTATCGTTAATTGTTCTGC
>NZ_JVDT01000224.1 GCF_001076885.1 Bacillus sp. 522_BSPC | reverse complement strand
GGCTGTTTTCGTATAAATTGTGGCTATGAAAAAAATAATGTATAATGGTGTCAAAAATTGCGGAAAGGGTGTTCCTGATGGCGATGGTTTGGCACGATGTTTATAAAGATTTTCATTCTTTATCCAAGAGCGAACAATTGGAATTGTTCAAAGCTCTACAACAAGACCTGTTTCCAGAGCCTAAAACCGATATTTCCAAGATGGTTGGCGAGGTTCGTGAAACTCGTTTTTCTAACGGTTTAGCTTGTGTTTATTGCGGTAGTATGTCTGTTAAACGTAATGGCAAATACCGTTCACGCCAACGCTATCTTTGTAAGGATTGTGGAAAATCGTTTAACGATATGACAGGTAGCCCGTTATCAGGAACTAAGTACCCTCACAAATGGCTTGATTATTACAAAATGATGATTGAAGGATTAAGTCTGCCTAAAATAGCAAAGGCACTTAAAATTCACGTTTCAACGGCATTTTATTGGAGACATAAAATCCTGAATGCGGTTCGTTCACTTGGTCATCAAACTCTACAAGGCATTGTAGAAAGTGATGAAACATTCTTCTTGGAAAGTGACAAGGGAAAAAAGATGATTACACACAGAAAGGCTCGCAAACGTGGTGGAGTTGCTAAAAAGCGAGGTATATCGAAGGAGCAAATCTGTGTCGTAGTGGCTCACGATAGAAACGGTCAAATATTCTCTCAAAAGGCAGGGAAAGGGCGTATTACTGCTATCGAAATAGACGAGGTGTTGGGCAAGTACATCGATACCTCTGCTTTGTTATGCACAGATACCGCTACAAACTATAAAAAGTTTGCTCAAATGAAAAGTCTGCAACACGAAGCCATCAACGTAAGTAAAAAGCAGTACAAGAAGAAAGGTATTTACCATATCCAACACGTCAATGGTTATCACAAGCGATTGAAGAAGTGGATGGATAGATTTCAAGGAGTAGCAACTAAATATCTTGATAACTACCTATTTTGGCATTGTTATATGGAACTAAACAAGCAATTACCTTCCAAAAAAGTTGTTAAGCAAATGCTTCTAAGTTCTTGTCAACGAGTAAATTTCACAACTGTTGCTAAACTAAGAGCGTAAAAAAACTTGGTTTAAATCAACCAAGTTTTTGTCGGTACTTGTATAGATAAATTTTTTCGGACATAAAACTTATCACCAAACCGATTATTAAGGGAACTAACGACCCTGTTGTAACAAAGAACCCACTTGCATTATTTGTGTACTCGTATTGAAACATTAACCAAGGAATAGTAAACACATAACCAAGCAAGTAAAGTAAGGCTGTTGCCAGTGCAAACGACCCAAAAGTAACTATGAACCCCTTTAATTTCATTTAAAAAACACCTCCTAATTAGATATTAACAAATTTTTCTTGTTGTTAGTATAATATACATTTTTTTAATTTATAAGCAACAATCTTTTAGAAAAGAGCCAAAATGATTTAATAAGAACAGTTCAATGCTATCTTTTTTAAAGAAGCGCTTAATATTCTCGTATTTCTTTTCTTTAATAAAAATTAGTGGATACTTCATCTCCACTAGTTCTATTTTCCCTTTATTAGCAAGTTCAATTAATTTTAATATCCCACTTGACCTAAGAGAATCTTTTGAGGAATTTGAACCAAATTTTCCCCACACCTCTAAATCTATATAGTGCTTTTTTATAAAATCTTGTTCCCATTTTTCTTGTTTTTTCTTGAAATCCTCAATATGTGATCTTTTATATAAATTTTTACCATTCTCCACAATAGTTTCAACGTTTAGAATTCCTATATTTTGAATTTGTTCAAATTTCTTTTTTGTAAAGCCCAAGTATAATCTGGATTGATTACTACTGATATATTCTTGCATATCAGATATATTTAATTGTTTTCTATTTTCTACGCTTGAAAGCTTATTCTCACCACTTTCTACTAAATGTAAAACTGCTTTCTTATTAACAAACGTCATATCATATTTTTCTGAAAGCTTTACAACTTCTATATCTTTGCTCATTAAGATTTTTAAAGTATACTGAGGACTTGATTTTCCTATTATTTTCATAGCCTCATTTAAATTAATATAATCATTTAAAAAATATTCAAGACTTGCTTTCTTAAAAAACCTTTTTATATTTTTGTATTTGTTGTCTCTTATTGAAACAAGTGGGTAATCTAATTCAACCATTTCAATAAGGCCCTGATTTGCTAAGGAAATTAATTTTTTCACCCCAGAAGAACGCAAACTATCTTTATTAGCGCTGGACCCTAATTTTGACCACACATCCAAGTCTATAAAATATTCATTAAAAAAATTTTTCTCCCAAGCAACATGTTTTAATAATTTTTCATATTCAACATATTTCACATTATTAATGTCTACAATTTCTAAGACACCATGTTTTTGTAATATTTCAGTCCCTTTCCAACGAACACCTAATTGAAAATAGGGACTGTTTTTATCACATAGTTCCCTTATTTTTACTAACATTTTAGAAACCTCTCCAATTACTCATAACTTTATTGTATATTTCGATGTTCTGCTCACGCGTTAGTGCTTGTTGCAAATAAATACCATCATCTTGATCTTCTTCATTACCAATTTTAGTTGCTACTTTTTCCATCATTTCTTTAATTTTTTTTCTTGTTACCCTTCGTTCTAAATACGCCATAGCAGACAACAAACTTCTGTCTCCACGTGAATCTCTTAATTCTTCAATACCTAAGCCTTGATCGATTAACATATTTGTGAAAACAGCTCTACCAATATGTGTACCCCAAGGTAAAGATTCAAGAAATTCTACATCCTCATAGTATCTTTCCTTTCTTAACTCATTCAAAAATATTTTTTTTACACGCTTAAATTTATTTGCATAATTTGGTCCACTTATTGGTACACCAGTTTTATACGATACAAATAATGCATCTTCTACCTTTAATTTTTTCTTACTTTTTAATTCTTCAAGTTTTGTAATATGATCATCATATAATTTTTGTAGTAAATTTGAATGGATAATAAATTGAGGTCTTGGTCTTTTTACTTGGTTATACTGGTTATTTTTTAAATTGGGAAACAATTTATCTTGGTTATCATCAATATTAACAAAAAATGATTTGTTTTCAGTCCCCCTATAGCCCCTTGGTTTTAATGAACTTTCTGTTAAATTAACTACCTCTCCTACTCTTAACCCACCAAAGAATTGAAAGTAAACTCCTAGTGCAATATCTTCTGCATGAGTTTGAGCAATATTAATAAACAGCTTAGCGAGTTCTAGTCTTCCTTCCCCAAAATCTTTTAAGGTAGTCATATCATTATCATTTTTCTTATTTGGTCTTTCAATATCCAATACAGAATCTCCAAATGGTGAAATTAATATTTCCTTACCATTTTTATTGATTTTTTTTATTATTTTTGGGTCTTGGTCAATTGAATCTTGTTCTTTTAAAAAGTTATAGAATCTAGTTAGTGTTTTTTCCCAATAATCAATTGTTTCTGAATTTCTACCCAAATAAGTTCCATAGGTTATAAAGTTAGCCCCATGCTTTAGCTCTAATGCTCTTATACCCTTTTCCTCTAATTTACTATACTCTCCTGAATCATCATCCTCTATTTGAGTATAAATATAGTTTAAAAACATACATATAATCCTTCCAGCCCTTAGTTGAGTACTTGGTGATAACTGCTTATTTACAAAACACTTAATTATAAAATTTGATATTGGATGTGGAATAATCAATTTAGATTTATTATCTCTTAATCCAATAATAACGATATTACCTGCTTCTAACCTTCCACCAATCCTTTCACTTTCTATTGAAACTTCTCTTGGTATCCATGTAAATTTTTCATCAAGTGGTATATACACTGGTCTACCTCCTACTTCAATATATATTTAAAGTATAACTCACTATTTGAAATGTGAGAAAATAAGGACCACCCGTGAGAACGGGTGGTTTTCTCTGCGGCTGAAAGCCTTTGTTACTGACCAAACCCTAAAGGGCTACTGAAAGGTTCGCCATTTGTACTACTTCTACTGGCCAGACCTCAAAGGCCTTCTCTCCTAATTATTTCGTTTCTTTTTCTTCACTTCTTCCCCTGTAAATGGATCAATATATTCCATTATCGTTAATTGTTCTGC
>NZ_JVDT01000223.1 GCF_001076885.1 Bacillus sp. 522_BSPC | reverse complement strand
CAGATGACTTCCTAGAAGACATGGAGTTTTCTACCCATTTAACAGCAGAACAATATTCTAAAAGATCATTATGGATTCGTTTCAAAGAATCCTTTTCACGACTCCTTAGCCCTCTTTTATAAGGAATCAAAAGAATCAATTTTGCATGAAAATGCCTACAAAATATTAAAAAAGACAAAATGCCTCGAGAATGTGTCCATTCTCGGAGGCATTTTGTCTAATCTGAAAGAGAGACAGATGCCTCTCTTTTCCAACTTATGCAAATACTTGTTTTAATTCCTCTTTATCTTTGCTTAACCAAAAATTCATCAGTCTTTTCGCCCCTTCAAGATCATGAAGTTTCGCTTGACCACATTGTTTTTCATTAGCTGCAGGAATCTCAGTAATTTCTATAGCTGTCTTCATGGTTGCCTCTAATAAATCGATAATTTCATCCACCGTAGGTTCCCCACTAACAACTAGATAATAGCCAGTCTGGCAACCCATTGGGGAGATATCAATGATATCAAAATGATTATATTTATCCACATGGGCACGTAAATTAAATGCTAATAAATGCTCTAAAGTATGAATAACGTCAGGCTTCATAGCTTGCTTATTCGGCTGACAAAAGCGAATATCATATTTATTTACAACTCCATCACTACCTACTTTGTGTACGCCACAATGTCTCACATAGGGAGCTTTTACTGCATTATGATCTAATTCAAAGCTTTCAACTGAAGGCATATAAACATCTCCTTTTATTCATGTATCTCTATTATACCTAAAAAACCGAGTAATTTCATCAACTTAATATATATAATATTTTTCCAGTAGAAATTAGTGCTATTTCTCCAAAATGATGGCTAAAAGTGAATACTTTATTCGTGTTCCACTCCATGGTATACTACTTGCAAAGAAGGAGAGGGAAATAAGCTAATGAAACATGTTTTTTTATTTATTATCCGCTTTTATAGAAAAGTAATTTCTCCATTAAAGCCACCAACCTGCCGTTTCTATCCAACATGCTCTTCCTATGGTTTAGAAGCCATACAAAAATTTGGCGCTTTTAAAGGAGGGTACTTAACAATCAAACGAATTCTTAAATGCCATCCCTTTCATCCTGGTGGGGTAGATCCAGTGCCTGATGAATGGAAGTGCAAAAATCATACCCATCCACCAAAAGAAAATAATTAATATCCATCAACAATTAAATCTAATTTTCCCGTTTTTGGATCAATAACTAATCCGTGTACTGGAACTCCATTTGGTAGTAAAGGATGTTTTTTTATCATATCTACACTATGTGAAACACTATCCTCTACTGAATCAAATCCGGTTAACCATTTTTCAAGGTTTATTCCAGAATGCTGCAATGTAGCGAATGTATCATCCGCAATGCCTCTTTCTTTCATTTTTTCCATCATACTGTCAGCGTGTAGTGCACTCATTCCACAATCATGGTGTCCTATCACCACTACTTCATCCGCTTGTAACTCATACACTGCAACTAAAATACTGCGCATGATGCTACCAAATGGATGAACAACTACAGCACCTGCATTTTTGATAATTTTTACATCCCCATTAGAAAGATTTAATGCTTGTGGTAATAGCTCTAAAAGTCTTGTGTCCATACAAGTTAAGATTACCATTTTTTTATTTGGAAATTTGCCCGTTATAAATTTTTCATATTTTTGTTCCCTAACAAACTCCTCGTTATACACTAAAATATTTTCTAATAAACTCACTTTAAGCACTCCTTAAAAAAATCATTCATTATAAAAAATAAAAACAGCTACTTTTTCAAAATAGGAAAAATATTCTCCCTATTAATAGTAATGAAAATTCATATAATATACAAATTTGAAATCTTTGTTCCTTCAAATTCTGGCTTTTCTTAAAAATTGTTCTAGGTATGTATCTCCTCCCTCCTTCTAATACTAATATGTAATGAGATCTTAATCTGTCTCATTGATAGGAATGAAATCCTTGTGAAAAAAACTTATTAATAAGGAGTGATACCCTATGGCAAAAGATGTACTTTGTGAAGTAAGTAACTGTACTTATTGGGAAAAAGGAAATCATTGTGGTGCTGATCAAATTTATGTAGTAAGTAATGTTGGGAAACACGCGGATACAAGTTATGAAACAGACTGTAAAACTTTTGAGCCTGAAACAAGCTTAAGCTAAATAGTTAAAAAACGCAAAAAAGAATCCCGTAGAAGTTTTATCACTTTTTCGGGATTCTTTTTTATCTATCCAATCGTACTAAATCTGCATCTTGGTGTACCCCTTTTGTGATTAAATCCTTTATTATCGTAGAACCAAAGGAACTGTAAACCGTGCCATTTCCACCGAATCCTAAACAATAATAGACGTTTTTACTATTGGGTACTTCTCCAATAAAAGGGATTCCATCCTTTGATTCTCCAAACGTAGCACCATAAGTATAGTCAGCTTTTAGTTGGATTTGTGGAAAATGTTCCTTAATACGAGCCAATAATTTATGACCATATGCCTCTAATATCTTCGGATCACTCGGTGCCTCCATTGTTTCTTCATCTAAACCACCAGCAACAATTCTTCCATCAAAAGTCGTTCTCATATAGAAATAGGGACGCTTCGTTTCCCAAATAAGGCACCTATCCTCCCATTGATGAAACGAGGGAATTGGATTCGTAACCGTTACATAAGTTCTATTTAATTCCGTTGCCATATTTCGTGTATAATTATCCAATTCATAACCTGTTGCATAAACAACATGCTTTGCCCGAATATTTGCGGTTTCACTTTTATACAGCCAGTAGCCATCTTGAAAATGTACCTTTTCGACTTCAGTATTTTCGAACACTTGAATATTATTACATTTCGAAGCCTCTTTTACTAAAGATACAACAAGCCTATGAGGATTTACTTCTGCGTCCCCACTTGTGCGAATTGCTACATGTTTTCTAAACCCATACGTTTTATAAATCATTTCCGCATCTAAAAATTCTACAGGAAAATCATATTTCTTGAGCATTTCATATTCGTTTTTAATGGATTGGACATCAGCTTCTGTACTTGCATAATATAAGCTTTGCCTATTCTCAAATTGAATGTCAGCCTTTAGGGATGACGCTATTTCTTTCAATTCCTCCATTCCCTTCAAGCACAATCGGTAAAAGCGAACTGCATCTTTCTCCCCTATGTTTTCAGCAAAGGAATGTAGCATTTTATCATTACAGTATTGTAATAAGCCAGTGTTAGCAGCAGAACTGCCATCCCCTACTTGATCTTTCTCCACTAGAATAACTTTAAGTGGTTCCTTCGCTAGTTTATATGTTAACAAAGCACCTGACATACCTGCCCCAATAATTAGAACATCACATGACATGTCTTCACTCAGCTTTGGATAAACTGGTTTATTCCCCAAAGTTGTCGGCCAATATAATGATCCATGGTATAAGCTCACAAACCAACACTTCTTTCTTTCTATTTTTCAATTAGAAATCCTTTTGCTCTTCTACCCATTCTCTTAAGTTCCTTCGAACAATTTTTCCGGATGCATTTCGTGGAAGTTCTGAAACAAAAAAAACTCTTTTCGGAATTTTATATTTTGCTAATGATTTCTCGCAGTTTTTCATTATGGATTTCTCGGAAAGAACACTTCCATCTACTACAACAAAAGCAACAGGAACCTGCCCCCATTGATTATCTGGAATGCCAATTACTGCAGCCTCTTTAATTCCTTCCATTTCAGACAATACCGCTTCTACTTCTGCAGGATACACATTTTCTCCACCAGAAATAATTAAGTCAGATCTTCTATCTAACACATAGAGAAATCCTTCAGAATCTATATACCCAATATCACCTGTAAAAAACCAGCCATCTTTTAAATGATTTTCTTTGTTTAAATAGCCTTGTGATACATTTGGCCCACATACTTTTATTTCTCCTACCTCATTTGGTCCTAATACTTCTCCTAGGTCGTTTACAATCTTTAATTGAGCAGGGAATAGCGCTTTTCCAGCGGAGCCTATTTTTCTAATACTGTCCTCAGGTGATAAAGTGACAATTTGGGAAGAAGTTTCCGTCATGCCATAGGAGTAATAGACGCGTATTCCTTTATTAATACATCTTGTAATCAATTCAACAGTGGCAGGTCCTCCACCTAAAAGCATATAGCGGAAATAAGCTGGAAACTTTTCATTAGTAGCTTGTTCTATTCGCTCTAGCATTGTTGTTACTACAGACACGATGGTAACTCTTTCTTCCCGTATATCTTGCAGGACTTTGTGTTCATTAAATCCATCGTGCAAAACAATTTTCATTCCATAAATAACACTTCTCATTAAAATAGAAAATCCGCTAATATGGAATAAAGGAACGGCACATAACCAAGTTTCCTTTTCATATAAACCAGCATTCAACGTATTTCCTATTGCACTCCACCAATGATTGCCGTAAGATTGTATCACTCCTTTTGGGAGACCAGTTGTTCCTGATGTATACATGATTGTGCATGTATCAGCTAATGAAAACTGCTCTTTTTCAATTGGTTCTATGTATGAACGATCTTCTATTCCCTCTTTGTAATAAACAGAGATTTTCAGCTCTTCTGCTAATTGTCGCGCAGTCTCTTGAAAATGATCTTCTGTTATTAAAAAGGTGGCATTAGCATCAGTTAATTGAAAAGTCATTTCATTTGCTGTTAAGCGATTGTTAAGAAGAACTGCCTTTGCTCCAATAATTTGCATGGCAAATAAGTGAAGGACGGTTTCTAAATCACTTTTTATAAGAAATCCTACATAATCTGTGTCTTTTACTCCAAAGGCTGTCAGTAACCCTGCACGGTAATAGGCCTTCTCATATAATTCTTTAAACGTTAGACTTTCCTTATTAAAAACAATCGCCTCTCTATCTGGGGTTAAAAGTGCTCTATTTTTAATAAAATTAGGAAGTATTTCTGTCATGACCTTATTAATCCTCTTTTCTATACAACAAAGGTGACACATCATTAGCATGTCCCTAAAATCACATTTGCTAAATACGAGTGTCACCCTTTGATATTATTTAAATAGATTGTAAATCAACAACTATTTCCATTTTTGATTTTACGTTATTAATTAACTCTTTCCTATTAAGGAAAACGTGGGAATTGTCCAAAATCAGGATTGCGTTTTTCCTTGAAGGAGTCACGTCCTTCTTTTGCTTCATCTGTTGTATAGTATAGAAGGGTTGCATCTCCTGCAAATTGCTGAATACCAGCTAAACCATCTGTATCCGCGTTAAAGGCAGCTTTTAAGAAACGAAGTGCAGTGGGACTCTTTTCTAAAATCTCTTCACACCATTGAATCGTTTCTTCCTCTACTTTTTCTAACGGTACAACTGTATTTACCAATCCCATATCTAATGCCTCTTGTGCATTATATTGACGACATAAGAACCAAATTTCTCTTGCCTTTTTATGACCAACAATTCTTGCTAAATAGCCAGACCCATAACCAGCATCAAAGCTTCCTACCTTCGGACCAGTCTGTCCAAAAATTGCGTTATCCGCAGCAATTGTTAAGTCACAAACAATATGAAGCACATGGCCTCCACCAATCGCATAGCCTTTTACCATTGCAATTACAGGCTTTGGAATGACTCTAATTAGACGCTGTAAGTCAAGGACGTTTAAACGTGGAATTTGATCCTCACCTACATATCCGCCATGTCCTCTTACCTTTTGGTCTCCACCAGAACAGAAAGCTTTATCACCTGCTCCTGTTAAAATAATTACACCAACATTGCTGTCATCTCTTGCCATTGCAAACGCGTCAATTAATTCACTTACCGTTCTTGGTGTGAAAGCATTATGTACATGTGGTCTATTAATCGTAATTTTGGCAATCCCATTATATGTTTCATAAATGATTTCTTCATATTGTCTGCCAGCTACCCATTCTACCGCCATCATTTTTTCCTCCTTTTCACAGGGCTGAACCTTTATGTCAGCTCCTTAAAAACTCCATTACTATTGTACCAAAAATCTCAGGTTTCTCCACATGAATTGCATGTCCTGCATTATTTACATTCAAATGGCGTATATTCTTATTTTTTTTGACCATTTCTTCCGCAATTTGATAAAACTTTCGATCTAGTTCTCCTGTTATTAAAAGTGTATCAATCGAAAGCCTAGAAATTCTGGACCAATAAGAGCTTTGTGCTCCTGTCCCCATTCCTTTTAAACTATTCGCTAATCCAATGGGATTATTAGCAAGCCGTTGATTTCTTATAGCCCGCTTAATAGTTGGATCTAGTCGCTCCTGACTTTTAAACAAAGGAATCTTCTCCCATTTATTTACAAAATGGATAATCCCCTGTTCAAGGATAGAGTCTCCTAGTTTTTCATCCTGTATTCGTCTTTGTTTTCTCTCCAATTCCGTTTGTAAGCCAGGAGAAGCGCTTTCAAGAATAAGCTTTTTTACGGTTTCAGGATATTCGCTGCAATACGCAAGTGCCAACCGTCCACCCATGGAATAGCCTAATATATGAACAGGAGCTAGACGAAGATAATCAATCACAGCTTTTATATGTGCAACACTTTCCTTCATTGCATACTTTTCTGCTTCTTCCGGTGAATCGGTTTTTCCATGACCAATAATATCTACTGCTATTACCTTGTAGCTTTTCTTCCATAACGGAATAAATGGGAACCATGTTCCGCTATCTCCAGTAAATCCATGTAATAATAATAGAGGTTCTCCATCTCCCTCAATAGTTATATGATAGTTTATATTCTTTATTTGGATAAACATATACTTCACCTTTTAACCCAGCTGATTTAAAATCTTTTGAATCCTATCTGTCATTTGCCGATGCTCTATTAGATTTTTCTCTCGATTTGTCCGCAGCTCCCAAACTCTCATACCTTCTTCAAAATTACTATGCTGAAATTGTGTCTCTAACCCTTGCCAACTTTCAATAAGTTTATACTGTCCCTTATACATTTCAACAGCATGCTTAAAATCAATACCTAAAGGAGTCCCAAAAAGCAGTTCAAAATGTCTTGGAAGATTTACCTGTGGCAAAAACGAAAAGATTCCGCCTCCATTATTATTTATCAATAGCACAGTTATCGGGAGCTTATACAAATGAGATAATACTAAACCATTTAAATCATGGAAAAATGTTAAGTCCCCAACAATTAAAAATAATGGTTGTTTAATGACTCCAACTCCAAGAGCCGTAGAAATTGTCCCATCGATTCCATTAGCTCCTCTATTTGCGATAATAGTAACTTTTTTATTTTGTTTATGAAAAAAAGTATCTAAATCTCGAATAGGCATACTATTTCCAACAAATAACACCGCATCATTCGGAATCATTTCACCCAAGCTATGAAAGAGTTTTGCTTCACTTATTTCTTGAATTTCCGCTGTTTGCATTAATTCCTTTTTTGTGAGTTCATTAATATCTATCCATATATTTAAATAGTGATTTATTGAGCAATGAGATATAAATGATGCAAGCTTTTCACAAAAATACCCTTCTTCACAATAAACCATATCTGTTGTCAGTTGATTAGGATCTCGATAGCCGATGCCACCATCTACAACTATCAGTTTTGCTTTTTCATTTTCGCGTAAGAAAATAGTTAATGGCTTTGAGATAGGCATACTGCCAAAGCGTATTATCACATCTGGCTTTAGTAGAGATTTTACCTTTTCATTTCTTAAAAAAGTATCATATGTGTCAATAATGCTATTCGTTCCTGCACTATTACTCCGCAGTTGAGAGAGAGGATCAGCAATGATTGGGAAACCAGTCTTTTCAGCCAATTGTATTACCTTTGCTGAAAAATCTTCTTTATCTATCTCTCCGCATATTATAATCCCTTTCCCATCAAGACTAGCTGCTAATTCCAGAAAATAAGCATCATTCATTCTAAAGTCACCTATATCCATTCGAATGGCAGGCTTTTCCTTTTCGTTTAATTGATAACTGTCTAAATTATCTAAGTCAGGAATTAACGGCTCCCGTAATGGTATATTTACATGTACTGGACCACTTGGTTGTTGTTTTGCCATCGAAACTGCTCTAGCTCCTACTGTTTTAGCATATCGAATCATTCCTGGACTATTATCAGGTGTGGACATTTCCATAAACCATTTTACATGCTTCCCATAAAGGTCTAGCTGATCAATCGCTTGAGGTGCACCTACATCTCTTAACTCATGCGGACGATCTGCCGTAAGTACTATTAACGGAATTCGGGATATTTTCGCCTCTACGATAGCAGGAAAATAATTAGCCGCAGCTGTTCCCGATGTACATACTAATACAGTCGGTTTTTTGGATGCTTTCGCTATTCCTAATGCAAAAAAAGCAGCTGATCGTTCATCAACATGAATATGCAGATTTATATCTTCCTGTTCTGCAAGCAATAGACTAATTGGTGTAGATCTAGAACCAGGGCTTATTACAGCATGTTCTACACCACTCTTTCCTAATTCAGCTATTAGTGCATGCAAATAGGCTGTTAATTGTTGTTGATGATTCATTTTATTTTCCTCCTAACGCTGTAAGCATTGGCTTAAATTTGATAGCTGTTTCCGTATACTCTAATTCAGGATCAGAGTCAGCAACAATACCACATCCAGCAAAGATTGTAGCACTGTTTCCATGTAATAATCCAGAACGGATACTGACAGCAAACTCACCATTTCCCTCATAATCAAGCCAGCCTATCGGAGCACCGTAAAGCCCTCTATCCAATCCCTCCACCTCTCTTATAACCTCTAAAGCTTCATCACGTGGAAAACCACCGAGAGCTGGAGTAGGATGCAATAATCGAATTAATGAAATTAAAGATTCTGTTTCCTTTACTTTGCCACTAACGGGCGTATAAAGATGTTGAATATCTCTCATTTTCATGATTTGCGGATTTGCCGGGATTTCTACAGTCGTACAAACTTCCTCCATGGCATTCTTAATCATTTTAACAACATAATTATGTTCTTCTCTATTTTTCGAATCAGATAGCAGCTCTTCAGCCAATGCACTATCTTCTACTTCATTATTGCCTCTAGAAATAGAACCAGCCAGACATGTTGAAAATACGGTATCTCCTGCTTTTTTAACCAATCGTTCAGGTGATGCCCCAGTAAAGCATTTATCATGAGCTTCTAAAGCAAAAATATATCCGTTGCTTTGCTGTTGTATTAAATTTCTTAGAACGGATTCTGTCACTATATCTTTTGTAAAATTCACTTTACTAGCTCGAGCCAATACTACTTTTTTTAGATTCCCGTCTAACTTTCTAATTACCTTATCAACCGTTACTTTCCATTTTTCACGATCAACTTCCATTACTTTCTGTATGGAAGGTAAAGAAACGGGAGTATATTCCTCTATTCTTTTTGGCAACGCAAAAGATTGTTTCCTCAATACTTCTTTTGCATATTCTATTTTATCTGAATGAATCAATATATTAGTTGTAATAAATTGATTTCCATCAATTTCACTTAACATAAACTGTGGCACATAAAAATGAGCTTCTGAGAAGCCATCCCATAGTTCTGTTTTTTCTTTTAATGGATCAAAGGCAAAGCCTCCTAAAAGCACTGGACCGATTCCAATATGATTGAATTCATTATACACTATTGCTTTTTCTAGGAGACTCTTCCATCTCTTCTCTACATGAGAATAGGAGCTTTCCCCTAAAGAACTTTCAATCTTTTCACAAATACCAATTCCTACAATCATGTTTTTCCCAGAAGGGTCCTTCCAAAAAAAACGTTTTCCTTTATAAGCATGGTATTTAGAAAAAAAGTCGAGAATATTCATTTTTTCTTCTACCATTTTTACTTCACTTACTAATATCGTAGGAGAAACACTATCCCTTATTTCTGTTTGTACCATTGTTCCTCTTCTATCATTCATCCCTTTGTGAATCCCCCTAAAACAAATCAAGAATTAGCTTCTTGCTTATATTGGTTCAAAGATATACGCTCATTCATTATTTTAGCATATTTTACGATACACCTGTCCTTTATATTATGTCAATCATAGTGAATTCTTAATGCCATTTCCAAATTTTAATTATTTATAGAAAAGAGGCATATTCTTTTTAGATAGGTTTGATATCGATAAAATAGGGAAATTTATGAACAACATCTTACCGTTTTAATTATGCTCCATTCGCTTATACTACTGTTATTACAATTGCATGGATAAGGATGTGTTTAACTTGTTATCAAAAGAACAAATAAATCACTTGAAACAAAATCTTGAAGAAAGAAAAGCGGAGATTTTAAACCGAATTGATGATAATGTAAGTGAGGAAAGTGCACGAGAATCTGTTGGCGAATTATCTAATTACGATAACCATCCGGGAGATATGGGAACTGAGTTATATGAAAGAGAGAAGGATTTAGCTCTAGAACAGCATGATCAATCGGAATTAGATAAAATAAATAATGCTTTAAAGGCAATGGAAGATGGATCATATGGAATTTGTACAGTATCAGGGAAAGAAATTCCTTATGAAAGATTAGAAGCAATTCCAACTGCACTAACTCTTAAGGAATATAGCGACGAACAATTTATTGCTTCTGATCGCCCAGTCGAGGAGGATATGCTTGAATTTGCTCATGGAAATCAGTATCGTCACTATGATACTGGTGCTGTCAGAGACTATGAAGATAGTTTTCAGGAAGTTGCTCGTTATGGCACTTCTGAGACACCTTCTGATTTAAGAGGAGATTTTGAAGATTATGATAGTCTTTACGATCGAAAAAGTGATGACGAAGGTTTTACAGAGGACTATGAAACATTTGTAGGAACAAATATCGATGGATCGGAACGGACTGTTTATCGTTCTAAAGCACACGAAAAATATGAACAAGCATTAGATAAGGAAGGAATTGAAGCTCCTTTTGGCGATGTTCCCTACCACGAGACAGATGGATACACAGAAGATAAGGAGGAAGAAGAGGAATAGTCCTTTTCCTCTTTCCTGTATTCAAGCAGAGAGTATAAAGGAGATTCAGAAGAATCTCCTTTATACATTACGAATATGGTTTTATATTCCAAATTTCATCTGCATATTGTTTTATTGTTCGATCACTTGAAAAATGCCCTGACATCGCTATATTCACAATACTTTTTTGCAGCCAGTCTTGCTTATTCTTAAATGCTTGATTGACCTCTTCATGAACTTTTGCATAAGAATGAAAATCTTTTAATACAAAAAACTGATCATTCTCTATAAGCAAAGAATCAAAAATCGGATCAAATTCATTAGATGGATGATCATAGAAACCATTTTTCAATTGATTGACCACTGCATGGATTCTATCGTCATGATAATAGTACTCCCGAGAGCTATAGCCACCATTTTGATATAATTCTAACACTTGATCGGAATTCATTCCAAAGATAAATATATTATCGTCTCCTACTAAATCATGCATTTCAATATTTGCTCCATCTAGCGTGCCAACAGTTAGCGCACCATTCATCATAAATTTCATATTTCCGGTGCCAGAAGCTTCTTTACTTGCTGTTGAAATTTGTTCACTAATATCTGCAGCAGGAAAAATGTGTTCGGCTAAAGAAACCCGATAATTCTCCAAAAAAACAACCTTTAATTTATTTTGAATTCTTTTATCATTATTAACCTTTTGGGCAACAGAGTTAATTAACTTGATTATTTTTTTTGCATAATAATAACCAGGTGAAGCTTTTGCTCCAAATATAAATGTTCTCGGCTCCATCTCAATAGATGGATCTTCCCTCAGCTTGTTATATAGAGACATGATGTGCAGGATATTTAGTAATTGCCTCTTATATGCATGCAATCTTTTTACTTGAACATCGAAAATAGACGAAGGATCTACAAGAATACCATTTTTGTCCTTAATTATCTTCGCAAGTATCTCCTTATTAGTTTGCTTTATTGCTGCAAGATTTTCTTTGAAATTTCCATCCTCTTGATAAGACAGTAATTCTCTTAATTGTGCTGGCTCGTCAATCCATTTATCACCAATTGTTTGAGAAATTAAGTTGGCAAGCTTGGGATTGGCTTTTATTAACCATCTTCTATGTGTGATTCCATTCGTTTTATTATTAAATTTTTCTGGATAAAATGCATAGAAATTAGCCATTTCTCGTTTCTTTAAAATTTCTGTGTGAATTTCTGCCACTCCATTAACGCTATGACTGCCGACTAATGCTAAATGTGCCATCTTAATCATGCCATCTGCAATTATTGCCATTTTCTCAATTTTCGGAAAATCACCAGTGTACTTATCCCATAAATCTTTGCAAAAACGCTCATTTATTTCATCAATTATCATATAAATCCTTGGTAATAAGGGCTGAAAAATATAGATTGGCCATTGCTCTAATGCTTCAGATAATGTGGTATGATTAGTGTAAGAGATAGTTTTTGTAGTTATATTCCACGCTTCATCCCATCCTAATCCCTCTTGATCCATTAATATTCTCATTAACTCTGGGATTGCTAATACTGGATGAGTATCATTTACATGAATACTTATATAGTGATGCATTTCACGAATATTTTTATGATGCTGCTTATAATTACGAACAATGGATTGAAGGCTTGCAGATACTAGAAAATATTGTTGCTTTAATCGCAAAATTTTCCCTTCATCATTGGAATCATCTGGATATAAAAAACCCGATATCGATTCTGTTTCCCGTTTATATCGCATAATGTCTTTAACATCTTTTGCAATTAAGGAAGACGGTTCTGCATTCCAAAGCCTCAAGGTATTTACCGTTGTTGTATGGTAGCCTATTACTGGTACATCATGTGGAACTGCTGTTACAGTTTCGGCATTTAAATGTCGAAACTGTAACTTTCCATCCTTCCTATACATATCAATATTTCCCCAGAAATAAATATCTACTGCTAAATCTTCCTTTCTAACTTCCCATACCTGTCCTTGCTTTAGCCATTGTTCTGGCAACTCAATTTGATATCCATCGACAATTCGCTGTTCGAATAATCCATGCTTATATCGGATACCACAGCCATGTCCTGGTAAGTTCAATGTAGCAAGAGAATCCAAGAAACAAGCAGCAAGTCTTCCTAGCCCTCCATTTCCAAGACCTGCATCATGTTCAATATCTTCCACTTCAAAAAAATCAATCCCAAGTTCCGCCAATCCGTCTATTACTACTTGATCAATACCTAAATTAACTAAATTATTATGAAGTAATCGTCCTAATAAAAACTCAATCGAAAGATAATAAACCTCTTTCCCGCCACTTTTCCGACTTTGCTCATTTGTCTGAATCCAATTCGAGCTCACATACTCTCTAATCATGTGACCTAATGTTTGAAAATGATCACTACTTGTTGTATCTTCAAAGGTTTTTCCATAAGTCATTTCAAGCCTTTGTAAAAAATACTTTTTAAATCGTTCCTTATTAGAAAACATGGGATTCACTCCTCGAGATAAGCTCTGCATATAATTGATTATATTTAAATGCAGATTGAGCCCAGCTATTATCCATTGACATTGCATTTTTCATTAGTTTATGCCATACTTCTTTATCTTCTTTATAAAAATGAATACCTCTTCTAATTGTATAAAGCATATCATGTGCATTAAAATTGGAGAAACTAAATCCATTCCCCTCTTTAGCCACTTCATTATAAGAGAACACTGTGTCATTAAGTCCACCTGTCTCTCTAACAATTGGGATATTACCATATCTCAAAGCTATTAACTGACCTAAGCCACAAGGTTCGAACTTAGAGGGCATTAGAAATAAATCTGCACCTGCATATATTTGATGAGCTAAGTTTTCATCAAATCCAATATATGCTTTACATTTGTCTGAATACATATCTTCCATTTCACGAAAGAAATTCTCAAACTCCGGATCGCCTGTTCCTAAAACTAAAAACTGTACTTCTTCTTCCATCATTTCGTGAAATACATGTCTAACTAGTTCTAGTCCCTTTTGACTGGTTAATCTTGATATCATACAAGTAATTGGAATATCCGGATTTTCTTTTAATCCAAATTTTTGCTGAATAAATCTTTTGTTTTCTTGTTTTTTCTCTAAAGAAGTAACGGTATAGTTAGCAGCTATCATAGAATCTGTTTCCGGATTGTATGTTTCTTCATCAATACCATTAATAATACCGTATAAATCTGACTCTCTCTGCTTTAATACATTATTCAGCTTCTCTCCATAATATTCTGTTTGTATTTCGTTTTTATAAGTAGGACTTACTGTTGTAATCTTATCGGCAGAGATAAGTCCTCCCTTCATTAAATTTACGTTTCCATAGAATTCTAGATTTTCTGTTGTAAAATAATAATCATTTACATTAAATAAATCACCAAGTACCTCTCTTGGTAATATTCCTTGAAACTGAAGATTATGTATGGTAAAAACAGTCTTAATATCGCTATACTCTTTTCTCCATTTATAGTCCACATTCAATAAGAAAGGAATCATCGCTGTATGCCAATCGTGGCAATGAATGATATCTGGAAATTCGGCTAAAAATGGTAAACTTTCTAAAACAGCTCGATTAAAGAATGCATAACGCTCCCCATCATCCCCATAGCCATATAAGCCACTTCTCTTAAAATACCACTCATTATCAATAAAATAAAAAGTGATACCGTCTACTTCTAATTCTTCTATTCCACAATACTGATTTCGCCAGCCTACTGGCACATAGAAATATCTTTTCTTCTCTATGTTGGCAAGTAAATGGGCAGGGATATCTTGATATTTTGGCATAATTACTGCTACATCTGTTCCTTGTTTTTTTAATTCCTTTGGAAGAGAACCAGCTACATCTGCCAGTCCTCCTGATTTTATAAATGGTACACATTCTGAAACTGCAAATAATACTCTCACGAATTCATCAACGCTCCTTGCACGGTTCCTTTTCTTACTACAAAAGGAGAAGTAGCAGTACCTGTCATCACTGTACCACTTTCAACTATAACATCCTTATCTAGAATCACTGAGTCCAAATGACAATTTTCTCCAATTGTGCATTTTTGCATAATAATACAATTCTTTAAACTAGAACCTTTTCCAACTTTCACAGCTCTAGAAATAATACTGTTGGTAATATCGCCTTCAATAACACATCCATTTGCTATCATTGAGTTTTTTACTTCACCCGTACTTGTATAGCGAGTAGGTGGCTCATCTTTCACCTTAGTAAATATTGGTCTCTCTTTTATAAAAAGCTGATTCCATACTTTAGATTTTAAAATATCCTTGCTTACATGATAATAACTAGATATAGAATTTATTTTTTCGGCATAGCCGTTATATTCGTATTCACATATTTTTAACTGGTTATTAATATCTATTACTACATCTTTCATACATGTATAACCTTTATCATCCCTTGAATGTATTAATTCAATTAGCTTTGATTTCTTGATTAGATATATTTCTAGGGAACTTCCATTATTGGTAATCTCCGTTATATCACAGCCAGAATCGAGATGACGTTCTAGTACAGGAGTAAAATTCATATTAAAAACGGTAAAGCAATTCGCAACTAATGCATATTCTTGCTTGCTTCTCTGAAAATAATCCATATTTGCTGAAAAATGATTAAAAGAACCTATACCACTAGTATTTGCATCATCCATTGATGCAGGAAAGAAAAATAAACCATCTCTTTTTCTATCTAAGTCCCAGTTTTTCCCCGATCCCAAGTGATCCATTAAAGAGCGGTACTGATACTTTGGAAAAATAGCAACACTTCCTATTCCAGAGTTCACCATATTGGAAAGAACAAAATCAATTAAACGATATCGTCCACCGATTGGAAGTGCAGCTAGTGTACGATGAGCAGTTAACTCTTCTAAATCTTCCATATGTGTTGTTGCATCAATTATGCCCAGCATTGATCTTATCATCTTAATCCCTCCTTCTAGTTTGTTAGGAAATCATTTCATTAACCATTTCTTCTGTTACTAGGACTACTTCATCTACGTCTTTATTTGGTTTAATGACCATTCCATCTGGTATTGTAATGTCAGAAGGGACAATAGCCTTCTCAATATAAACATTGTTGCCAATCTTAGCATCAGGCATTATTACAGAACTACGAATGATTGTCCCTTTTCCTACAGTAACCCCTTGAAAGACTATTGATTTTTCTAAATTCCCACTAATAATACATCCTTCATTTACCATGGACTCCTTAACCAGTGCATCATTAGAAATATATTGTGGTGGATGATTTGGATTTACGGTATAAATTCTCCAATTATAATCAGATATATTTAAATTACTAGTCTCATCCAATAAATCCATATTTGCTTCCCAAAGGCTTTGCACAGTTCCAACATCTTTCCAATATCCTTTAAATGGGTAGGCAACAACCTTTTTCTGTTTTTCTATTAATAAAGGAATGATATCTTTCCCAAAATCATGTGATGAATTTTTGTTTAAATTATCTTCTTCTAGTAATTCTTTTAATACCTTCCATTTAAATATATAAATACCCATAGAGGCTAAATTATTCTTTGGATGCTTTGGCTTCTCCTCAAATTCAATGATGTGCATATCTTTATTTGTATTCATAATTCCAAATCTACTAGCATCTTCCCATCCTACTTGAATGACAGAGATAGAGGCATCTGCTTGCTTTGAGATATGATATTCTAGCATCTCCTCATAATTCATTTTATAAATATGATCTCCAGATAAAATAAGAACATATTCAGGATCATATTGAGACAAGTAGTTCTGATTTTGAAATATGGCACTGGCTGTTCCCGTATACCATTTCACTTCGGAAGATTCACTATATGGAGGCAAAACAGTTACTCCTCCATTAACACGATCTAAGTCCCACGCACTTCCTATTCCAATGTAAGAGTTTAAAACTAGCGGCTGATATTGTGTTAAAACACCAACTGTTTCTATTCCAGAATTGGAGCAATTACTTAAGGTGAAGTCAATAATTCGATATTTTCCTCCAAAAGGAATAGCAGGCTTTGCTAGACTCTTGGTTAATGAATATAGCCTACTCCCCTTTCCTCCTGCTAGAAGCATTGCGACGCACCGTTTCTTTCCCATTTCCTTTTCTCCCCTTCCGATGTTGAACTGGACGTAAAACTATCATACTGAAAGCTGGTATTGTTAGCTGAACAGAAAAAGGTCTACCATGAAATTCTACATTTTCTGCTTTTATTACTTTTTTATTTATATAATTAGCTCCACCAAATCTATCAGTGTCACTATTTAATATTTCTCGGAAAGAGTTATTTAGAGGAACACCTATCCTATAATTTTCATATGTATGATAGGTAAAATTACAAATTACGACTAAATAATCCTCTTCTTTTTCAGCTTTACGTATAAAGGAGAATATCGATTGGTTTCTATTATTTACATCAATCCATTCAAAGCCTTCATTAACATGATCCAGTTGATACAAAGGCTTAGATCTTTTATAGATTTTTAGTAATTCTTTCATATACTCATTTGCTTTTTGGTGCATCTCATAATCTAGCAACATCCAATCTAACTGTTCTTTATCTTTCCATTCTGCAAAGTGTGCAAATTCATTTCCCATAAATAATAATTTTTTTCCTGGATGGGCAATCATATATCCTAAAAGAAGACGAAATTGAGCAAATTTTTGCCAATAATCTCCTGGCATCTTATCTACTAACGATTTTTTTCCATGAACAACTTCATCATGTGAGAAGGGCAGAACAAAATTCTCGGAAAATGCATAATGTAGAGAAAAGGAGACTTTATCATGTATATGCTTTCTATTAACTGAATCAGTTTCCATATAGGTTAAAATATCATTCATCCACCCCATATTCCATTTATAATGGAATCCAATACCGCCATAATGGACTGGAGCAGTTACTTGGGGCCAGTCAGTAGAATCCTCAGCAAACATCAAGACTGACGGATCATATTGACATACTGTTTGATTTAATTTTTGGAGGAAATCGATTCCGTACTGATTCACACTGTTTTCATTGGAATTTGGCCAATAAATTATATTAGAAACAGCATCTACTCTAAATCCATCGACATGAAAATACTCCATCCAAAAAATAGCGTTTGAAATAAGGAAGCTCTGAACTTCTTTTTTTCCTAAATCAAAATTTGCTGTTCCCCAAACGTAATTCTCGCGATCTAATGGATTGCCATAATCAAATTGACTCGTTCCGTCAAATTGATATAATCCGTGCGCATCCTTACAGAAATGACCTGGCACCCAGTCAAAAATAACTCCTAGTCCGTGCTGATGACACTTGTCGATAAAATACATTAAATCCTTAGGCTCCCCAAATCTGCTCGTTGCAGAGTAATAGCCTGTTCCTTGGTATCCCCAAGATATATCAAGGGGATGTTCAACTAAAGGCAGTAGCTCAATATGTGTAAATCCTTGCTCTATTACATAAGGAATTAATTCATCAGCAAGTTCTCTATAAGAATAAAGATCTCCATTCTCATGCATTCTCCAAGATCCTAAATGAACTTCATATATAGCTAATGGCTCATTTAGGGAATTCTTTTTTGTCTTTTTTTGTTTCCATTTTGAATCTTTCCATTTATAGCCTTCCAATGAATAAACAATAGAAGCTGTATGGGGTCTTAATTCGGAGAAAAAAGCATATGGGTCAGCCTTAAGAAGCACTTTTCCATCAGGTGATGTTAATTTATACTTATACATCGCACCTGTTAAATCCTTATTAACATTTAGAAGCCACACACCTTCTTTATTAATTCGTTCCAGTGAAAAACCTTCCCCATTCCAATTATTAAAATCCCCAACCAATTGAACAGATAGAGCATTTGGAGCCCACACACAAAAACTGGTGTAAACCTCTCCATTTTTATGATGAACATGGGATCCAAATAATCTATAACTCTCAAACAAGTTACCTTCGTGAAATAAATGTAGTTGAAATTCTGTTGGATATACTGTCTCCACTGTCATCCTACTTTCTATTACATATAATATTAAGTGACTAAACTTTACACTTTGTACATGCTAATTCCCTTTTTTTTAATTTCTAAAACAAATTACGACATTCATTACAATTGTACATAGAATTAAATTCGATTAATTTTAATATTCTATCAATAAAGTGTAAATCCTTTTTTGTTTTTAAAATTTTATGATACTCTAAAACTTTTTATGTTTAATTGACTAATTTAGATTGTGAATTTTTATCATAGATTTTGAATGATTAGGAATACTAAGAAGGATCTCTAAAAATAAGGAAGGTAACTTATTATGAGTAAAAGTGAAGAAGAATATCTGAATGAACAGACATCAAAAAATTATAATCCATTCTTTGAAGCACCGGACCAAAAAATACTTGCTGTTGACATGTTTAGAGGACCATATACTGGATTTCTTTCCGATTTTGATTTAAATAATCCAGGTAACAAATTATTTACAAGTGAGGATAAATGGGAAGAAAATTTAAAACGGGGAAAATTTTAATAACATCTAAAATTTCTTATTCTAATCACTTTAATGTTCCAACGGCTAACTTTCTTAAATCAATAAGGACCACCCGTGAGAACGGGTGGTTTTCTCTGCGGCTGAAAGCCTTTGTTACTGACCAAACCCTAAAGGGCTACTGAAAGGTTCGCCATTTGTACTACTTCTACTGGCCAGACCTCAAAGGCCTTCTCTCCTAATTATTTCGTTTCTTTTTCTTCACTTCTTCCCCTGTAAATGGATCAATATATTCCATTATCGTTAATTGTTCTGC
>NZ_JVDT01000222.1:5857-5944 GCF_001076885.1 Bacillus sp. 522_BSPC | reverse complement strand
GAGGGAAAGGTAACAGAGAAGCCGTCTCTGAGCCCGAAAGCAAGGAAAAGCAGAGGAAAAGGTAACAGAGAAGCCGTCTCTGAGCCC
>NZ_JVDT01000222.1:0-5757 GCF_001076885.1 Bacillus sp. 522_BSPC | reverse complement strand
AAAAGCAGAGGAAAAGGTAACAGAGAAGCCGTCTCTGAGCCCGAGAGAAAGAAAGATGGAAACAGAGATTATAGAAGAAATGAACCCCACATTCCCCATCCCACCAAAAAAATCCCAGAGCAACTACTATGCTCTGGGATGGAAACACTGCCTTTATTAACTATCTTTGGAACTGGTTGTGGCTCTACGTATAAACAGGGAAAGAACTAAGGCGATGCTGGCAATAATGGTTGCGACGAGAAAGGCGTCGTTTATTCCGCTGATGGTAGATGCTTGTGCTGCTTTTCCGTAGATGGTGGAGATGGCAAGTGTTTGACCTGCTCCTACTGGAAGTCCAGTTAGGCTTGCTAACCCTTGACCCAACTGTGCAAACTTTTCTGCGAT
Organism: Bacillus sp. 522_BSPC; assembly: GCF_001076885.1. GTDB lineage: Bacteria > Bacillota > Bacilli > Bacillales > Cytobacillaceae > Niallia > Niallia hominis. Next base: position 5,373 of record NZ_JVDT01000222.1, on the reverse strand, counting down.
AAACGGATTGGCAGAAGAGATGATGTTGTTATAGTTATCTAAATGAAATGCTGTACGATTTGTCATGACGGTGATTAAGAAAGCAGTTCCGATACTTCCGGCAACGGTTCTTGCTGTATTGGATACAGCTGTACCGTAGCTTGTTAAGTTTAAGGGAAGCTGATTCATTCCTTCTGTCATAACGGTCATCATAATAAAGGACATACCAAACATCCGGAAAATATAGAGCATCATCAAATGTGAATAGGATGTCTGCATGGTTAATTGGGTGAATCCCCATGTCGTTAAAACAGTGATAATTAAACCGATGACTGCAAGTGGTCTTGCACCAAAGCGGTCAAATAGCTTTCCGGCAATTGGAGACATGATTCCCATGATGATGGCACCTGGTAACATTAATAATCCAGAATCCAATGCGGTAAAGCCACGAATATTTTGTAAGTATATAGGCAGAAGCAGCATTGCTGCAAACATGGCCATATTTACAATCATGCTTATTAAGGTTGTTAAAGTAAAGATACTATATTTGAATACACGCAAATCAATCATAGGTGCTTCCGTTGTAAGTTCTCTCCATACGAATAGGCATAAGAAAATAACACCAATCACAAGGGAAAGAACAACTACTTTACTATCCCAGCCGTTGTTCCCAGCCTCACTGAATCCGTATAGCAAGGATCCTAGGCCAACAGTACAAGTAATAAAGCCGATGGTATCAAAGACTGGATTCGAAACTTTAGTGACATCCTTCATCCAAATAATGGCAATAATTAAATCGAGAATGCCGATAGGGATAACTAGCTCGAATAATACTCTCCAAGAGTAATGGCCGATTAACCAGCCAGATAAAGTCGGACCGATGGCAGGGGCGAAAATCATTACAACACCCATAATGCCCATCGCTGTTCCGCGTTTTTCTGGTGGGAAAATGATTAAGAAAACGGTCATCAACAGTGGCATTAATAAGCCTGCTCCTGCTGCTTGGATGATGCGTCCTATTAAGAGCATGGAAAAACCAACAGAGGTTGCACACACAACCGAACCAATGGTAAAAGCAGAAATCGCTCCAATAAGTAATTTCCTTGTTCCAAATTTATTTATCAAAAATGGAGTGATTGGGATAAACACACCATTTGTTAGCATATATCCAGTGGATAGCCATTGGACGGTGCTTGTAGATACATTTAAATCATTCATAATATGTGGAATGGCCACATTTAATAAGGTCTGGTTAAGAATCGCCACAAATGCGCCAAGCATCAGGGCAACAATTACTTTGCCGCGGTTTATTTCTTCGCCAGTGTCAAGTGGTTTATAAGGAGCTTTCTCCTTATTCGCTTCCTTCGTTTGTGAGAGTTCCTCTTCCTCTTTCGACTCTACTGAAGCTTTCTCATGGAACTCAACAGAGGATTCAGCAGCACTTTCATTCTCCCGTTTCTCTTCAATTAACTCTATTTGTTCCTCATGAGTTTCTCCCACATCCGCTTCCTTAGACGCTTCTACAGGTTTAGCTAGATCCGATTTTTCAAGGGATGGCTGAATGTCATTATTCCTCTTTGCATCATCTAGGACGTTTTCTGGTTTCGCCACTATTTTCTTTTTTCGTAAAAAAAGATTGATGATTAGGAGCAGGAGAATGCTTCCGATAATATAGCTTGTGATGTAAGTGGTCATATCCATCACCTACTTATGAATTCTTACGGAAACGTTCATACCTGGAATTAGTTTTAGGCCGCCGTAATTATCGATGGAGATGGTTACGGGTATGACTTGTGTTTCTTTTGTGTAGTTTCCTGAGCTGTTGTTGCTTGGCAGTAGGGAGAAGGTTCCTGCTGTTGCAAGTCCTAGGCTGTCTACTTTACCTGTTAGAACTGTATCTGGATAGGAGTCTACGTATAAGTCTACTTCTTGGCCGACTTTTACTTTATTGATGTCTGTTTCGTCGATGTTTGCTGTAACCCAAAGATTATCTAAATCATAGCTTTTTGCTAGGGATGTTCCTGCTGCAATATAAGTATTTGGTACGGCGCTTGATTGAACGATGGTGCTATTTTCTGGAACGGTAATATCCATATCAGTTGTCCCTGATTCTGTTACAACTTCTACAGTACCAATTTTTTGGTTTTTATTAAAAGAAGTACCTGTTTCGCCTTTCCATTCTGTTAGTTTCCCTGTAGCTGGTGATGCGATGCTAATTTGTTGTCCGGCGATTTGGGCATTGTCTGTTTTAATATAGGAGATTGATTGGTCGTAGAAGTAATAACCGGCAAATCCTCCTCCTACTAAAACGATTAAAAGGATAATATTTAATAAAATCATGCGTTTACTATTCATAGTTGTTCCTCCTCAATTTCACTTAAAATGGCTAATATTTTCCCATTTAGTTCTAGTATTTTGTTTATTTCTTCTTCAGGAAGCTCCATCACTTCTTTAACTTTTTTTGATAGAGTAGATGTTCCAGCAAAGTATTGTTTCATAATGCTGTGTCCTTCTTCCGTTAGTTGGATATTTACCGCTCGACGATTGTCTTCAGGAATGGTTCGTTCAATTAATTGTCGTTGGGATAGTCGATCGATAATTCCGCTAACGGTGCTTTTCGTTAAAGAGAGCTTTGTCGCTAGTTCTCCGATTCCGATATCAGGTTGGAAGTAGATTCTGTACAGTGTTTTAAGCTGTACGGCTGTTAAGTCCAATTTGTTCGCATCTAGCTGGACAAGGTGGTTATAGGCTTTATGAATCCGGGAATAAGAGCGAATTAATTCGTTATTTAACGACCCGTTCATCTGAAAATTCTCCCTTTCTATTGTTTTTATTAAAACTGTTCGTATACGAACTATTGGATTCTCGCATATATTTTTACTTTAGTCAATTGTTTTCTTAAGAGGAGTTATTTGGGTTGGCTTTCGTTATATAGGCTATAGCATTTTGTACCAAAAGGCGGTCGAACGATTTAACGCTGGAAAAATATTTTCGCTATCTTAGTTTCTTCTATTCTTAAATGGATTATCCTTGTCTTCGATTAAAGATAGAAAGGCATCAACTACAATTGGATCGAATTGTTTTCCTTTGTTACATTTTATTTCTTCTAGGATGTGGGCTAATTGGAGTTCCTGTCGATAGACGCGCTGGGATGACATTGCGTCAAAGCTGTCGGCAACTGCAACAATCCGAGCAACTAATGGAATCTCTTCTCCTTTTAACCCTTTTGGATATCCCTTACCATCAAATCGTTCATGGTGATGGAGGACAATATCGAGTATGCCATTATTCTTATATTGCTTCACATGTTTAATAATTTCGTATCCCTTTATTGGATGCGATTTAATTAATTCATATTCTTCCTTGGTTAAATTTCCGGGCTTTGTTAATATGCTTTCTGGTATGCCAATTTTTCCAATATCATGAAGCAGGCCTCCGATATGAATGACATGGCATAAAGAAGGGGGTAAATTCATTTCTTCTGCAATTTCCATGGCATATTTTGCTACATTTTTAGAATGATGCATCGTATAGGAATCTCTAGAATCTAACGCATTGGAAAGCACCTTTGTTAACGCTAAGTTATCTTCAAGCACTCTTTGAACTCTAGACATAAGGCCAACCGAAATAAGGCTGATTAGTAAATAGGTCAATAAATAGGTAATAAAGGTAGACATAGTGAGTGATTGATCTTTGATGAAAAAAAATCTACAGGAAACTACCAAGAAAGTAAGTAAGAAAATTACCCAAAAGGGACTTTGATAAAAGCCGATTCCTAGAAAAATGGAACATAGAATATAGAAGATAAAATAGTTTTCGTGATTTTCAAAAATACAGAGATTCAATATGATATTAATAAATAAAACTCAACTTTCGCACCAAAAAAATAAGTGCAAATCGTTAGTTGTATTGCGTCTATGGTCTATTAAATATGTTGCTTGACAGTGTTTAATAAAATGAAATAACACCTCATTCTTTGGTATAGTGTAATTGTAGAGAAAACACTACCATACAGAAGAGGTGCTCCCTATATGATAGACCAAAATAGCCAAAACAATCAACTACCAAAAGAACTTAATTCGGTTTTTTCTGAGCTTGAAATGAATAAACACCTGCGCCAAGCAGGAATTAAAAAATCCTTCGGTTTCAGCTGTTCCTACTTATTTCAGCTTGTTTTCTGTTTGATTTTCCAGCACAAAAATTGGTTTTCACTTCTTGATTCAAAGAAAGCCGATCAGTTTCCAGCCAAAGATGCCGTCTATCGCTTTTTAAACCAATCAACTTTTAATTGGCGCCGTTTCTTACTACTGTTGAGCATTTTTACTATTCAAAAGGTGACTCGCCTTACGAATAAAGAGCGTCCAAAAGTACTGATTATCGATGATTCTGCGTATGACCGAAATCGTAGTAAAAAGGTAGAGCTTCTCGCTCGTTGTTTTGATCATGCTTCCCTGAAAATGCGTTTCTTTAAGGGGTTTCGTATGCTCACTTTGGGCTGGTCAGATGGCTATACATTTATGCCAATTGACTTTTCTTTAGTCAGTTCAAAAAAGTCTCAAATCAATGGTATCTCTGAAAAAATTGATAAACGTACTTGTGGATACAAGCGTCGAGAAAATGCATTACAAACTGAGCCTGAACAAGTTCCTGACATGATTAAACGTGCATTAGCCAATGGGATAGATGCAAGTTATGTCCTTATGGATTCTTGGTTTACATTGCCACCACTTGTAAAGTCTATTGTGGATCAAGGATTAGACGTAATTGGTATGGTCAAAGAAACAAAACAACGTTATAACGTAAACGGGGAGATGGTTTCTTTAAAGCAACTATACCGCCTAGCTGGACCCATTCAATCCAAGAAAGGAATTCTTCGTTCCATCCATACGATCATGGCTAATGGAACACCAATTAAAGTGGTATTCATTCAAAACAGAAATAAGAAAAGCGACTGGCTTGCCATCCTCAGCACAGACTGCACTCTTTCAGAACAGGAGATCGTCCGAATCTATGGAATGCGCTGGGATATCGAGGTATTCTTTAAGGCGGCCAAATCTCTTTTGAAACTTGAAAAAGAATTCCAAAGCCGTTCATATGACGCGCTTATTTGCCATACAACGATTGTGTTTTCTCGTTTTATCGTTCTGTCGTGGCAGAATCGCTGTAATACCGATCAACGCACAATAGGTGGTCTGTTTTACGAATTATGCGATGAAGTAAATGAACTTGATTGGGCTGTCGCATTACAGCAATTGATCGAGCTTCTTCAAGATGCACTTAAACAAACGAATAAGAAAATCAAAAAAATAATTCAAAGTCAACTTGAACAGTGGATCGCTGGCCTTCCTAATTATATCAAGGCTTATTTGCCGATATCACTCTGCGAAAGTTGAG
>NZ_JVDT01000221.1 GCF_001076885.1 Bacillus sp. 522_BSPC | reverse complement strand
TGTTAAATAAAAATAAAGTTTGCAGAATGAGAAAAAAGTCTGCTTAAGAAGAAAAAAGTTTGCTTAAAGTCTCGTGGGTGTATCCAGAGTATGGGTATATTCACGAGGCTTTTTTATGTTTATTGTGGGCTACCAAAGGGTTTTCGAGAGGGACAAGGTGACACTTACGGGCTGGGTAATACCGTATAGGTCATCGCCCATAAAAAAATAAATATATAAATAATTAGGCAGAGGTCAAGTGGTAAGTATGGGGAATGACGGTGGTACAGGGGAAACCGTAAGATATAGTAGTGTGCCTCATCTTTCAAGGGAAGCGCACGTCCAGTAACGTGTAACAAGCCCCAAGCAAGGTCCTCGCCCTTAAAAATAAATATATATAAATAAATAGGTATGGGCCACGAGGTAAGTATGGGAATGGCGGTGGTACAGGGGAAACCGCAAGGTATAGTAGAGTGCTTCCTCTTTCAAGAGAAGTCCACGTCCATGAAGGTACACCATGCTTCAGACTTAAGCACTCGCCCATAAAAAAATAAATAATAATAAAAATAAATAATTATGTATGGGTAACGTGGAAAGTATGGGATTGACGGTGGTATATGAGAAACCGTAAGGTGCTATGTATGAGGCCGATGGGTTAAAGGTATCTTCGATACCTCATTTATTGGCGAGGTGCGAATATCATTACTGAAACACCCACTAAACAGATACCAGCATCTATCCAATCGTATAAATAAGGTATACCCCATCCTCAAATACGGAAGGACTCCTCCATAGCAGCATATACTCCGCATGGGAATGCTCGAAATGTAGTAATTACCACCTTATTACGCCAAGTCAACTCCTCCGAAAACACCCCATTAATGGCTTATCTTCTCTTAACCATAGCCAATTAAGATCCCCCTCCACCAATTTCGGCAATTCCAACAAATTTAAAAAGTACAATTGCATAGGCACCTCATTAGAAGGCAAGAATCGGTTATGGTACAGGGGGCACCGTTAGGTGCCCTAATTGGGTTTTGGTCACTCCTCTAGATGGTGATCTCTCCACTATGTTTAAGCAAACTTTATTCTTATCTTTTTTATTTTTAGAATTACTTTTCTGCTGAAAACGGGCAAATCTTTGAGCAAACTTTATTCTCATTAAAAAAGTTGGGTAATGCCTTTGAAGTCATATGTGGCAAGGGGTGAACGTGATTCCTCGCTTCTGCAAACTTTATTCTAATTTAACATAGTTACAAAAAATTATTTGCAGTAAATAACTTAGGTGAAAGAAGAATGATAATAATGTTCCCTTAAAATCATAAAAAAGATTGCTGAGGGATATTGAATGTGTCTAACCGGCCCGTTAGAATCGAGTTACTAAAATTCACCTTATCGTAGTAGAGGAAGTGGAAAATGACTAAACGTAATCAATCTTGGAATGAGAATAAATATAATCGGTTTGTTAAAGATGGACGGGGACAGGGAGCAGGCAAGGAATATAAGCCATGGTTGACTATTCAGGATTTTCCTTCTATGGGGAGAGTATCACGAATACTAGGGTGGAAGAGTGGTAGAGTACATCATTTATTTTCAGATTTGCAGGCTCGCTACTTTTATCTGCTGGAGTGGGAAGATACAGTTGTTGACATTCGAGAACATTATCCCCTGTTGGACCTTGAAGATACTATTCAACATAAATCGGATTTGAATTTCAAACTATTTACAGATAAGGATAGTGGATATCCATATATACTAAGCACTAATTTCCTAATAACGATAAACAGAGCAGATGGAGTTAATTTGCATTTAGCCAGAAGCATAAAAATGGCCTCGGAACTTGAGAAGAAAAAGACATTGGAAAGATTAGAGATTGAACGCCGATATTGGACGGAAAAAGGAATAGACTGGGGAGTTGTTACTCAAAAAGAAATTTCTAATGTGCTTGCAAAAAATATTGAATGGGTCCATTCCTGCTTATATTCATATGCTGAAAGAGGTTTTACACAGGATGAACTGATTTATTTAGGCAACTCTTTAATAGAAAGATTAGTAGATGCCAAGCATTCAATTAGAAAGATTACCGCTGACTTTGACAAGGAATTTAATTACGATTCAGGAACAGCGTTGTTTGTGTTTAAGTTTTTAATTGCTTCCAAACAGATTGGGATAGATATGACTAACCAAATTGATGTAAATCTATCCAATCCAACAATAGAAGTAAAGCCACGAGTTACACATGAGGAGGTAAAAAGAAAATGCTTGTAGTTAATAGTCTTATTTCCTTTACTGATTCAGAAAACGAGAGAGTAGTAGAACGGGTATTATGGCTTAATAAAGAACATGATTATGGGTATTTTTTTAATATTCATACCACCTCTTTGCCTTATGAAAGGAATATTTCAGAAGTGGAAGAGGGGCTTAACAAGGGTAGCGTAATTCTTGTTGAAAAGGACCCATTCAGTCGGTTGATAAATGAAAATGTTATTCCTGAAAAACATCTGTCCTTACGTGACAGTACTTGGGAAGTCATAAAGGATATTGTGCAGTTAGAGCCATTTGTTTACCATTCAGCAGAAAGAAGAAAATTAATTCTAAAAAAGTGTGAAGCCCACAATATTCACGAAAGCACTGTTATTCGCTATATAAAAAAGTATTGGCAACGCGGCAAAACAAAAAATGCTCTTTTACCTGACTATTATCTGTGTGGAGGTAAAGGAAAGGAAAAAAAGTCCAGTGAGGTAAAAAGAGGACGGCCAAGAAAGCATGGGCAGGTTACAGGTGAAGGAATAAATATCGATGAAAATATCAAAAAAATGTTTAGGTCTGCTATAAACAAGCATTATTACTCCTCTACCGAAAAATCACTTACTCTAACCTACGAACTTATGTTAAAAGAGTATTTTAGAATGGATAGTAAAGTGAAAGGGAATGTAGAAATACCCGTAATAAAATCCTATGGAGAGTTACCATCACTAAATCAATTTAGGTATTGGTTTGAAAAGGAAAGAGATATCAAAAGGGAAATTAGCCAAAGAAAAGGTCGGAAAAATTATGACCAAAATCATAGAGCAATTATTGGTGAGTCAACAACAGAAGCATTAGGTCCCGGTGCAGTTTATCAGATTGATGCTACAATAGGCGATTTGTACTTGTTATCAAGATTTAATCGTGACTGGATAATTGGACGACCTGTAATCTATTCCGTAATGGATGTTTATAGCAGAATGGTAGTCGGTCTGTATATAGGTTTAGAGGGTCCATCTTGGGCGGGTGCAATGATGGCTTTGGCTAATGCTGCTTCTGATAAAGTTAGTTTTTGTCGGGACTTCGGAATTGAGATTGAAAAACATGAGTGGCCAGTCGCGCACCTTCCAGAATCTATTTTGGCTGACCGAGGGGAATTAGAGGGAAGTAAAGTTGAGCCTCTAATTAATAACTTTGGAATAAAAATTTTAAATACACCTTCATACAGGGCTGACTTAAAGGGAATAATTGAACAACATTTTCGAGTTACCAATACAAGAACGAAGGCTTTTCTTCCGGGTTCGGTAAAGCCTGTTAAAGAACGTGGTGATCGTGATTACCGTTTGGAGGCACAGTTGGATATTTACCAGTTTACTCAAGTGATTATCAAATGTGTTTTATATCATAATAATCAACATTATCTTACAAACTATCAGCGTGAAGAAATGATGGTGGAGGACGGAATAGAGTCTATTCCAATACAACTCTGGGAATGGGGTATAAACAACAAATCTGGAAAGTTACGTCATGTTTCAGAGGATGTTGTAAAACTCAATCTCATGCCAACGGGCAAGGCTACCGTAACTGCAAAGGGGATTGCGTATAAAGGATTACTCTATGGATCAAAACAGTCTTTAAAGGAAAGATGGTTTGAAAAGGCTCGGAACCGGGGCACTTGGAAAATTGAAATAAGTTATGATCCAAGAAATATGGATTATTTATATTTACGGGATGAAAATGGTTTGAGTTTTGATAAATGCTTTTTATTGGAACATCAGCAACGATATAAGGGCAAGGTAGTTGAAGAAATTAATTACTTGCTAGAATACGAAAAACTGAAAGAAAAGAAGCACAAGGAGAAAGCAATACAGTCAAAAGTTGATTTAAACACTGAAATTGAAGCGATTGTAAAACAGGCTAAAATGGAAACATCTCAAAAACAAACGGATGTAATTAGTAAAAGGGGCAGAATAGGGAGCATTCGTGCAAACCGTGCTGTTGAAAAAATGATACAACGTGATGAAGAGGCTTTTGAATTAAATAAAGTTAATTTAGAAAACTCTAAGATTGTTCCTTTTAATCAATCAGAAAGTGATGAATTTATGGGAGATTCAGGGTTTGATTTGTTGTTGAGAAAGCAGAAGGAGGCTTTAAAAAAGAAAGATGAATAAAATTATTATTCCAAATGGCAGTGATGCGGTTATTGCTGAATACGGGGAACAGGTTATCAAGGAATATAGTGGGAATCCTTTCATTGAAGCACTTCCTTCTATACTCTCTACAGAGGAATCCATTGAAAAAATGGCTATATATGCTGATTACAACCCAAAAGAAAGAATGCTAGATAAACATTATCGCATTCATTTGGTTCAAAGATTATTCCAATGCTTTCAGCCGTTATGGATACACTTGGATTTGGAAAGTAGAATCTCTAGGGTAATTCGACAGGGATATTTGGCAAGGAATCCTTTTCGAGCCGGGTATGCACAGGGTTTGCAGGAAGGACATCGAAATATCAAAGGATTGCAAAGTGAATTAAGCAATAATAGTGTTTTTAGAACAACTGCAGCAGGTTTTACAATAATCGGTGTAAGTGGCATGGGAAAAACAACTGCTATAAATAGAATTTTGTCCTTATACCCTCAAGTTATTGTTCACAAAGACTATAACGGAATAAATTTCAGTATGTATCAACTTGCATGGCTTAAACTCGATTGTCCTTTTGATTCTTCCTTGAGAGGACTAGCCTTGGAATTTTTTCGAAAGGTCGACGATTTATTGGGAACAGAATATCACAAAAAATTTGGGCTAGGTAGAAAAACGATAAATGATATGTTGGTGATTATGTCTCAAATAGCGAGAAACACAGGGCTGGGTGTTTTAGTTATAGACGAGATTCAGCATTTAAGTAAAGCAAAAAGTGGTGGGGATCAAAAGATGCTGAACTTTTTTGTAACACTAGTTAATACAATTGGTGTTCCAGTTATTTTAGTAGGAACTCCCGCTGGATTGTCTATTTTGCAAAGTGAATTTAGACAGGCAAGGCGGGGAAGTGGTCAAGGAGATATGATTTGGGATAGATTAAAAAACAACCAAAACTGGGAGTTATTGATTAATGCGCTTTGGGGTTATCAATGGACCAAGAAACAGATTCCTTTAACAGATGATTTTAAAAATACCTTGTATGAGGAAAGCCAAGGTATTATTGATATCGCGGTAAAACTTTACGCCATGGGTCAAATTGAGGCCATTATGACAGGTAGGGAAGAAATAACACCAGAAACCATTAGTCAGGTGGCTAATAAGCATTTACAACTTGTTAAACCAATGATTCAGGCTTTGAAGTCGGGCAACATTAGTAAGATTGCAAAGTTTGAGGATATCAGTACCGTGGATGTAGATTTTTTAGGATTTATGGATAGAGAAAGGGCATCTATTGATTTGCAAATGAAGATGGAGGCAATAAAAAGAACGCAAAAGAAAAAAGAACAAGAAATGAGTATATCCATAAAAGAAAAGGCAATTTTGAAACTTATAGAATTGGATTTTGAGCCAAACGAAGTTCAAAAGGCTGTAGAGGAAATTACTGAAAAAGAGGGGAATTTGGATATAAACGAATTGGTTGTGAGAGCCATTCAGGGAATATCTGCTGCATATAAACGAAAGAAAAGGTCAAAGAAGGAAGAATCTTCAGTAGTGAATGATATAAGGAATTTAGTTGTTGAGGGACGAAAAGAGTACAAGACAGCGTATGAAATTCTTAGTAATGGTGGCTTTATTAAAAGTCATGAAAACGATTTTTATCGGACAGGGTGATGGGAAATGATGACCTTCTTTCCTGTCCCGTATAAAGACGAACTTTTATACAGTGTTTTGGCGAGATACCACGTACGTAGTGGAAACGTCAGTATCAAAGCAACACAAAAGGATGTATATGGAACGGACAGTATTACAGCAATAATGGACTTGCCTTCTCATATCTATCGTATTATGGAAAACCTTCCTGCCGGGCATCATTATACACCCGAATACCTAATTGCAAATCATACACTTTATCCATTTTATGCTGCTTTCCTGCCTCCTGACCATGCTGCTAAAGTTAAAGAATCTATGGTTGGGGATAATGGTGGCAGCATTTATAATAGGATTGGTTTGATGGCAAGTTCAATTAAGTTGAATCAGTTCTTTAAATTTTGCCCCCAATGTATTGAGGAAGAGATGAATAACCTTGGAGAATTGTATTGGCATAGAATCCATCAAATACCGGGAATTCTTGTTTGCCCAGATCATAAGACGCCACTGTATGATAGCCAAGTCCCGGTTAGGGGTTATAACAAACATGATTATAGATTGGCTGCTACTGAAACTTGCAAAATAATTACTTGGGAATCAAATTACACTGATAAAACCGTGGAAAAGGTAATCAATATTACAGAAGATATTAAATTTCTGTTAAGTAATAAGGTGGAAAGTAAATCGTTGGACTGGTTTAAAGAGCAGTATTTAAGTAAGTTAAAAGAACTTGGTTTTGCAAATGTAAACGGTAGGGTAAGAAAAAAAGAGTTGCTAGAGTCCTTTTTGGATTTTTATGGACATGGATTACTGGAAAAAATGCAATCAGATATTAATAATAATAACAATTGGCTAAATGATATGCTTCGTAGAAACAATAGGACTACCCATCCCTTAAGACACCTATTATTTATACAGTTCCTCGGAATTTCCATTTCAGATTTTTTTATTAAAAAAATCGACTATAAACCGTTTGGAGAGAAACCTTGGCCATGTTTGAATCCTGTTGCTAGTCATTATTTGAGCCCTGTTGTTACCGACATAGAATTAAGGTATGGCACGGATAGTAAAAGTCCTATTGGGATATTTAGGTGCGATTGTGGTTTTATTTACCTCAGAACAGGTCCTGATCAAGAAGAGAAAGACAGATACAAAATAACCAAGATTAAGCAATTTGGCCCTGTATGGGAAGCCAAATTAAAACAACTTACTAGACAAAGACTAAGTTTAAGGGAAACGGCAAGGCAATTGGAGGTAGACCCAGCCACAGTCAAAAAATATACTAAGAAATTAGGTTTACAAACATATTGGATAAAAAGAAGTGAGGAAGAGGATAGAAGTAAAAATCCCATTAAGCAGGATTCTCCTTCCGAGAATAGAGAAGGATACAGAAGAGAATGGCTTAAATTAAAAAAACAGTATCCCAGCAGCAGTAAAACAGAATTACGCCAACTTAACAATAGAGTGTTCACATGGTTATATCGTAATGATAGGGACTGGTTGAATCGAAACTCCCCTAATTTAAAATCAACCGCGAATGATAATCATAGGGTTGACTGGAAGTATCGGGATGAGGAAATTTACGAAAATGTAAGAGTTGCAGTCAATGATTTGTTATCTGCCGAGAAGCCCAAACGTATTACAATAAGTTCAGTAGGCAGTAGAATTGGAATTAGACCATTATTGGAAAAACACCTTGATAAACTTCCAATGACAAAAGAATATTTGGAGGAACAAACTGAGAGTATTAAAGATTTTCAAATTAGAAGGTTACAATGGGCAGTACAGGAGTTGCAGGATTATGGACAGGATTTAACATTATGGAGAATATACCGTAAGGCAGGAATTAGAGAAAAGTTCCAGATGGAATTACAGGAAGAAGCATTAAAATTAATTGTTGAGAAGAATAACTACACGCTCCACAGGTACCATACTTAAGGACACAAAATACAAAATATATACAACAGTGAAAAGCAGGATTTATTTCCTGCTTTTATTTTATTTTTGATGTCCTTTGATTTCGCCAAAACAAGATTTCTACTTTTATATTCACAATTATTACGATAAGATAAGATAGTAAATTATATACAAGATTTGGGAGAGGTTGGATTGCGTACAAAAAAATATAAGACTAAATTGAAATCTTTTAAGGGTATTCCAAATGAAAATATACCTAAAATGCATGAAGATATACAGTTAATAAAAGATAGTAATGAACTTTTATCAGAACTATTTAATGAAATTATGAAGAAAAACCAATATTATGGTATTCGTTGGTTAGTTGGTTTAGAGAGATATGTCAAAGACCAATCAAGAAATTTACCTCATCTCTTTAGGAGAAACTTATCCAGAGGCCATATAGTAGAAGTAGAGTTATTTGGACATTTTAATAAGGAATTAACTTTCTTACATCCTGCAGTAGTATTATATGATAATAATAAAGGACAACTTCTTGTAGCACCAATATCTACTGGTAAGTATGGTGATACCGATCCTCTTCATATTGATGTTGATTCGGCAGATGGATTGAATCATGGAAGTGGAATTTGTCTAGAGGCTATTCGTGGAGTAGATAAAAATAGGGTGTTATTTCAACATGAAAAAAATGGCAAAAAGGCTAAGGTAAGACCTGAAGTGCTTGATAAGATTGATTTAACAATTATGGAGCACTTTATGCCTAATATGTTTCATAAACTTACAGAAATAGAAAGCAAATTAGCGGAAGAGCAAAAGAAGAATGCTGAGTTATTAGAAGAAATTGAAGATTTGAAAGAGCAATTGAAACAAAGTGCCTTGCAAACAACCGCTGCAACAATTGAATAATAAAATATTGCAAAAAGATGGAATATGTAGTACACTATCGGTATATAATATAGTATGTTGTGCCTTAGCGCACCGCGTAACTGAGCGCATTCAATGTTTGGGAACATTGAGTCATAGCACTCCGCGCAACTGAGCGCACTGTTCCCAAAGAACCCTCTTCATCGTTGGATGAGGAGGGTTTTTTCGTACATAGAAACTTTTAACGTGGGGGTGTTGGAATGGATAGAAAATGGAAGTCTAGGGAAGATATTTTTAATTATCTAGAAGAGTATTCTCAGAGTACTAAAGAACAAATTGATAATTATAAAATGAAAAATACACTCTTAAAATCATATGTATTTGAAACATTTGATCAGAGCCTATTTGAGTCTTCAAATGTTTTAACTGAATCCATGAATGTTCAGAATTTATTTGGGGATACAAAACATTCCCTTCAACAAATAGATGAAGAACTGTTTATATTAAATGAGAATGATAAATTAATCGGTTTTATAGAGCAAATAAACTCTAGATTCTGTACTTTATATACAACGGAATCCTCAAAGTATTCGGATCATCTTGCGACAATGTATGTAAAAAAATCTTCAATACTAGATTCGTTGTGGATTTCAGGTAAGATGTATGACAACTTTTTAGAAGAAATTACTTCAATTCATCACCCTGAACGTTTTACTAAAATGAAATTTGAGTTCAATGCCATGTTTGAGAAAAACTTTCAGATTCAAGATGAAATCATTGAACACAAAGTTTCCTCAGTATCATTAGTAGAAGAATTAGGTGGTATAGTTGATAAACTTAACGGAGTTAGGAAATACTTTTCTTCTTTTCACTCAGTTGGAAGTTTACGGTTTCCAAGCCATGTAGGAAAAGGTGGTCATGATGTTTACCAAAATGGTAAATTCACAAATCGTTCGGATAGTTTCTCAGACCATAGAATGCAGTTAAAACAAATTGTTGGCATTTATCAAAATATGACAGAGCGTTTGGAACAAAAAACTTGGATAGAAGTAGAGAACATAAAAGGAAAAGATATATCGGTAATCAATTCATTTAAAGCGAGTCCTGTTACAATTAGGTTTAATAAACCGTTAAGCAGTTTCGTTTTTAATAATTTTATTGAATATACCTTTCCCAAAGGTAGAGAGCCATTTAAAATTTATGGAGAAATTAAAAGGGTAAGTGAGGAACGGGTTCACATTTACGGGGTAGACCTTCACTTATGGCAAAATGTTGTTTTAGATTTAAGCACAGAAGAATTTATCTTATTTCTTCCAAAAGGTACTTGCGGGAACACAATACATCGACTTGTAACAAATATTCAGAGATTTTTAGACCCACAAATTGATGTATTTATTGGAGATTATCCTTATGAGGGTATATTAAACCAAGTAATAGGTGGTGAAGATTATTGAATTTAGATTTGAATCCGTTATTTCAACTTAATTTATTAATTCATTTATGCCTTCCCTACCCTAAAGGTTCTAATTTTTATCCATATTTCAACAGAAAGGGTTACACATTAAAACAAATTGAAAAGCCTATTTCACTAGAGCCGGGTAGTATAAAAATTCTTAAAGAATTATTTGAACCCAAAAAAGCAGTAACACCAGAAGTGGTTTTATATAAAGACAGTAATAATGAATATTTATTGATTGAATGTAAGGTTCAGAATTTTGATATTGATTGGACCCATCATGGGACAAGGCAGGCTGCTGGTTACCTAAGTCTCACACCTGAACATTTAAAAGATTTTTTGGGGTTAGAAAGTAAATCAAAAATAAATGCAAAAATCATGTACGGTGTTAGTCAACAAAATCAAAAAAAATTAACCACTACATTGGATTCCATAAGTAATATTATTAAGGTTAAATTAGGACAGGTTATGCAGCATGATGTATTTGGGATAGAAGTTAAACCTGATGGATTATATCTTTCGGTACTTGAGGGCAAAAAACTGGATAGTTATAAAGTAATAAATGAAAAAGCCTTATTGAATAAGAGTTTAATATATATTGTTCCTGTTGATATCAACGGCCAATTAGAGAAAGAAAATGAAGACATTTTACAAACACAAGTAAGAAATTCATTAAGGAGTATAATTGGCAAGAATATTGGATCACAACCATTTTCGTTTAATAGCACAAGCATTTGTGAAAAAATAAACCCTGTTTGGGGTCAATTGCCTGCGCCATTTAAAAATAAGATGAAGCGTTGGGTTCATAATAATACTAAAGAAGTTATCGAGCAAATCGTTCAAATGGGTGTAAGCATTACAATACACGAACAGAATTACTCATTTGGTTCTGTTGACGATAAAAAGGTGAAAAGTGTAAGAAGATATTTGCTTTCAGATAGATTTATTGAAACTGGAAGTCATATATTTGAAAGTTCAGAACAAATGACAATCGATGAATTTTTAGATGTTGTTTAGGTTATATAAGATATCCACTTAATATAATTAATCATAATAATATATTTTTCTTGAAATATAGATAAAATGAAATCCGTGAAATTTATTTCATTAAGGATAATTTTAAACTCCTATATTTGAAGTTGTTTCATATAAGTAAAAGAGCACATCCCTTGAATTTAGGATATGCTCTTTTTACATTGAAAAATAATAATTGAGTATCATTTCAAGATCTAATATGTACTTTCTTCTAGCCTTTTTAGTGCCTTTTCGTATGCAGCGTTTCTTTCTCTTTCCTCCCAATCAAGTCTTTGTAAGATTCGTTGCCAATAAATATTTCCATCATCTGCGTATGATTTAGCAGTCTCTCTCCATAGATATGCTTCAGCCTCTTCAAGGACAATATAGTGTCTACTATAAATTTTAAAGTGAGGCATACCATCTTCTTTGATTAAACTATAAATTGTAGAAGGGCTTGTCCGAAAATGGTTTGCTGCTTCCTTTATAGTCAAAACAGTTCTTCCATAGTAACTTTCCTTGTCTTTCGTTGCATAGTTTTTTATTTCATTTGAAAAACTGGCCAATTCCTCTCTGATTATCTTTCGAAGTATTTCATCAATCATAGTAGGTTCCTCCCTTGTCTTTTGAAAGTCGGCAATTTCAGATTGAACTGATTTAACATCCCAATTTTTATCTGGATCAGTCCAGCCAAACTTTTTATAACTCTCAATTGTTTCCTTAATTTCATTTTCATCTAGTATTATCCGAGATTTAACTTTTCGATGTGGCATTGCTCTTGATAGGGTCAATTGTCGAATTACGGAAGAACCAATACCAGTTAACGAGGATACTTCTTTAATAGTTAGATATTTTTTAATTGGATATTTTTCACTCTTGTTTAATTTATTTACTGAAATAGATATTTCATCTTTAACGATGGTTTCCAAAAGGTGCTCAAATGAAAAACTACTTAACTTTTCCCCCATTTATAGACCTCCCTTATTTAAAATTTTTCCATTTTAAATCACCTATTTTTAGGCTGTCTTTACTATTTTCAGCCAAGATCACTTCAAAATTGTGCTTCTTATAAAAATGAACTAACCTTTCTAAATGGTCAAAATCAACACTGGATATCCAACCAGTGATACTATCTATATTCCTTTTTTTTGCAATCTCAATAAGGGTGCTAAGTAGTATGCTTCCATAACCGTGGTTGGAAAGATATTCTTCAATTTCAATATCGGCTAAAGAAATATCAGTAAAGTCATCGTTGAAAAATGCTTTTAAAACTGGATCAGGGTGGAGAATCCCTTTATTAGTTATTACTCTAATTCCAAGAAAGATTATAGTTTCGTCCTCCTTGGGAGTTTCTTCATAAAAGTGCCTATATAGAATTAAATTATGATCACCATTTTGGCCTCTTGAAATTATTTCAAAACCTTTATTTGTTATATTTTCAGTTTGATAGTTTATCTCAAATTCAATATTATTTTTTCGTTTTAATGGTGAATTTTTAGTTCTGCTAAAAATTTGATCAAATATATTCATCAGTAGCCTCCTAATTCAATTTTTCGAGTTTATGTACCACTTTTATTGTGTGCTGTTATATATAGAATTTTTGGAATATCGATTCCTAGAGTTATTTTATGAAAAATAGTCTTTAGAATGTTTTAGTAAGGTTAGCCCAGCATTCTCATATCTTGCTTTAATATTGGTTTGATCCCAGTTTAAAGGCATTACTCTTCGAGAAAGATTCTTATGTTCTTCTGAAGTAACTGTTGCTGTCCAAAGGTACTGATTTATGATATTCCTAACGAATTCTTCAGTAAGACTTCCTTCTATTGCTTTTTGTTCGCATATATCTTGTACGTATTTCTTCTTTGGAATAAGATGCTCGTACTCTAATCCTTTAACACTATGAGTCTTGAGAACTTCTAATGCTGCTGGTGTCACATAGTCAGTAGAATATCGCTTGTCATTCCACTTTTCAGGTAGGTTTCTTGTGGCTAAATTGATATGTAAATTTGCGAGAAATTTACCCTTACCTTCGTGAATTCCCTTCATAAAGAGTTGATCATGAAATGGGAGATTACAAAGGAATTGATAATACTTGTTTGCCAAAATATTTATAATACTATCTCTGTCATATACCATTAATGTTCTCCTTATATTAGATCAATTTGATTTCTTCTCTCTTTCAATTATAAATGAAATTAGTTCTAACTTTCACTTAATTAAAGGTCATGCACCGCTATATAGAACACCATGATGAATTATCTAACGAAAGAGGGATATGGATGAACCTAAGAAATGAAACGCATATTATACAAGTAAGCGATGATATTGTTCTAGCACAACAAGAAAATTATTGTGTTGCTGTTGTAAAGATGAAAGGCTCCCGACTAAACCAAACGAGATTTTGTCTTATAATTACTGAAGAGGAGTCACTAATGAATCAAAGTAAAAAGCCAAATGAATTAACTGTATTAGTGAAAAACTACTTTATATCACAGTCAAAAATAAAACGAATTTTAGAGCATTTAAAGCAATTTATGATTTAATTAGTTATAGAAAGTTGATTAAGTAAGGATTTGGTCCTTACTTCTTTTTATTACCTACTAATATTTGTAAACTGTAATTTAAGATTTTCTCATTTATGATAAAATAGGTACATAGTAAGATGTTTTGTGGAAATATAGGAGGATAAACCATGAAGGTACAGGCAGACATAGATTTTCAGAAAGACTTATTTGAAGCAGCGAATAAAATGCGGGGTAGTGTGGCACCTGCTGATTATAAACATTATGTGTTACCTTTGATATTTCTAAGGTACTTATCAAATAAATATGAGCAGCGTCGTATGCAACTAGAACAAATGGTTAAAGATCCAAAGAGTGATTGGTTTACAGAGGATACAGAAACACAAATGGTAATAATTGATGACCATGACCAGTATAAGGCTGAGAATGTGTTTGTAGTACCAGAAGAGGCTCAATGGTCTTATATAATGTCAAATGCAAAACAACCTAATATAAAAGAAATACTAGACAATGCAATGAAACGAATTGAAGAGGAGAACCCAGAACTGGAAGGAATGCTACCAAGAACCTTTCAAGGCTCTAATCTACCTGCTGAAAACATAGCAGGACTAATTGAAATATTTTCACGAGATGTATTTAGTGCTAGGACTGATGAGAGTGTAGATGTCTTAGGTCGTACTTATGAGTATTTTATCGGTTCCTTTGCCTCATCTGAAGGAAACAGGGGAGGAGAATTCTTTACACCATCAAGCATTGTAAAACTATTAGTTGCAATGTTAGAGCCTATAAGTGGAAAAGTCTTTGATCCAGCATGTGGTTCAGGTGGGATGTTTATACAAAGCGAGGAATATGCCCCTAGAAAACACGCACTTTCATTTTATGGTCAAGAAAACGTAACAACAACAGTTCGACTTGGAAAAATGAATGTCCTTCTCCATGGAATAAATGCAGATATACGCTTAGGCGATTCTTTATTAAATGACCAATTTCCTAATTTGAGAGCAGATTATGTAATTGCAAATCCTCCTTTTAATCAAAAAGATTGGGGGGCGGAAAGAATCGCTAAGAACGACCCAAGATTAATTGGTCCGGTAACTAATAGTAATGCCAATTACATGTGGATGCAGCATTTTTTATATCACCTAAATGATAAAGGTACTGCAGGTTTTGTTATGGCAAATGGGGCAATGACTACTAATCAAAAAGAAGAAAAGGATGTAAAGCAAAAGTTAATTGATGACAGAATAGTTGATTGCATAGTCCAACTTCCAGATAAATTATTTTTTACAACGGGAATTCCCTGTTGTCTATTTTTCTTAAGCAAGAACAGAATGGGTGGAAATGGATTCCGTCCTCGTGAAGATGAAATTTTATTTATTGATGCAAGGAAAATGGGTGCCTTAGTAAGTCGTAAGCAAAAAGCACTCTCTCAGGAAGAAATTAATAGAATTGCTTCAATTTATCATAACTTTAAAAATGAAGGGGAAAACACATATGAAGACATACCGGGGCTATGTAAAGTAGTTGCGATTGATGAAGTAAAACAATCAGACTACAAACTGAATCCGGGTATATATGTAGGCACTGAAATTATTGAAGAAGAGGAAATAGCATTCGAGGAAAAAATGATTGAATTGACGCAAAAATTGGTTGAGCAGTTTAATGAATCAAATAAACTTCAAGAGAAAATCCGGAAAGACTTAGAGGAGATAATAAAATGAGCATATGGTCAATGGAGCGTCTTGAAGATATTTGTTTAAAGATAACTGATGGAGCACATAATAGCCCTCCGACTGTACAAGATTCTGGATATTTAATGGCATCAGTAAAGGACATGACCCAATTCGGTTTCAATTTAAATACTTGTAGAAATATTAGTAAGGAAGATTATGAAAACTTAATTAGGCAGGGCTGCCAGCCGGAAATCAACGATGTTTTAATTGCAAAGGATGGTAATAGTTGTTTGGAAACAGTATTAGTTCAACGTATTTTTCAGCCAATTGTTTTATTATCTTCTGTGGCAATACTTAGACCAGATACTTCAAAAGTTCTTCCTGACTATCTTGCACTATATTTATCTGAGAAAGATAATATAAGAAATATGAAAGAAACATTAGTTTCTGGATCTGCAATTCCAAGGGTAATTTTAAAAGCCTTTAGAGAGTACAGGATACCTCTTCCACCGATAGAGATTCAGGAGAAGATTGTATCAATTATGGGAGCCATAAATAGGAAAATTGAATTGGCTCTATTAATGAACGAAACATTAGAAGAAATGGGTTATGAGTTATATAAACATTATTTCATCAAGTTTGAGCCTTTTATGGATTGGGAATTTATCGATTCAGAATCAGGATTAATACCTTCAATTTGGAAAGAAGTAGAGATTGGTAAGGTTGTTAAGGTTTTAGGTGGTGGAACACCAAAAACGAGTATGGGAGAATTTTGGGAAAACGGGACAATAAATTGGTTTTCGCCAACAGATTTAACTTCTCAAAAGTCATTATTTATTACTAAATCAGCAAAGAAAATTACTCAACTTGGACTTGAAAAAAGTTCGGCTAAATTGTTTCCCCCATATAGTATTATGATGACTAGTCGAGCCACAATTGGCGAAATTTCTATAAATAGGGAAGAATCGTGTACCAACCAAGGGTTTATTACTTTAATACCTAATGATAAGTTTTCTATTTATCAATTATATTATTGGTTAAAAACAAGTATGGAACAAATCTTGTCCATTTCTAATGGAAGTACATTTAAAGAAGTAAGTAAAACAAATTTTAAAAAGTTATTAATATTAGAGGCAGTTGGAATTGAAGAATTTACTAACAAATGTACAAATATTTTTAATCAAATTGAAAGTAACCTAATTGAAATTCAACAATTAATGGAAACTAAAGAGTATCTCCTTCCACGTTTATTGTCAGGAGATATAGAATTATCAGAAGTTGAGGAACTAATTAAGTAGTAATACAATTCTTATTTGTAGGAGGTGCTTATCATGTCCAGACCTCTAGGTGAATCAGCATTTGAAGAGACAACGATAGAGAGATTAAAAAGAATTGGTTATGAATATCTTCATGCCCAAGAATTGTTCCAACGTGGTGAACGTCAACATTTACAGGAAGTAATTATATTTAATAGGCTTGAAGCCTTCTTAAAGAAGGCTTACCCTCATATTCCAGAACAAGAAATCAGGCGATTATCAAGTATTTTTACATCTCCTGATGGGATTAATTTAATTCAGAGAAACCAAGCCTTTCATCAAGTATTAGTTAAGGGAGTAGAGTTCAACTATGAATTGAACGGTGAAACTTTTACTCCCCACGTTTTTCCAATCGATTGGAATACTCCAGAAAACAATGACTTTCTTGTGGTTAATCAACTTTCAATTGAAGGAAGAATGTCTCGAAGACCAGATATTATTATATATGTTAATGGGCTTCCGCTCATTGTATTTGAATTAAAAAATCCTAATAGTGAACAAGCAACTGTGAAGGATGCTTATACACAAATTCAAAATTACACCTATGATATTTCACAACTTTTTAATTATAATACCTTCACAGTTGTTTCGGATAATGTGGAAACCAAGCATGGAATGCCTTTTGCTGATTATGATTTTTTTGCTTCATGGAAATCCATTGACGGAAGAAATGTAGACAACAATCGGGCAAATACTATGCGCACATTAATTGAAGGACTGTTCCCTAAAGACCGTCTGTTAAACTATATTCGTAACTTTATAGTCTTCCTTAAGGCCGGCGACAAAACGAAGAAAATAGGGGCAAAATACCACCAATTTTTCGGGGTTAATTTTGCAGTTACGGAAACAGTTCGTGCAACAAGGCCAGATGGAGACCGTAAAATTGGCGTTATGTATCATACGACTGGTTCAGGGAAATCATTAAGTATGCTTTTCTTTGCAGGTATTTTAAGCAGACATCATGAACTAAATAATCCTTCCATTGTGATTCAAGTGGATAGAAATGATTTAGATGAACAATTGTATGATACTTTTGTTGAGGGTGAGTCATTAATAGGAAAGGTTGAAAGGGCAAGTAGCACTGAAAAGTTAAGAACAATTCTTAGAGGTGAAGCCACCCCTGTTGTCTTTTCAACAATAGAAAAATTTCGCCTAAAAGGTGAAGAAACACAACACCCTGTACTTTCAGAACGGAGGAACATTGTTGTAATTGCTGACGAGGCACATCGTACACAGTCAGGATTTGAAGGTGGTTACGCGGCGCAATTGCGTTTTGCACTTCCAAACGCCTCCCATATCGGCTTTACAGGGACTCCAGTAGATTTTGTTGGAAACAATACAGAAGAGATATTTGGACACACTATTCATCGTTATGACATGGCACAGGCTGTTGCGGATAAAGCAACATTACCAATCTATTATGAAAGCCGACTAGTACCACTTGATTTAACCGCAGAGGATATAGATGGTCAATTCGATGATATATTTGTAGACAATGGTGAAAGTGATGATTCAGAGGGCTATAAAAGAAAGTGGGCCGCTTTAGAAAAAGTTGTGGGAACTCCAAAACGGCTCAAACGTCTTGCAAACGATATCGTATCACATTTTAATTCAATGGCCAATCCTTTTCAAAAAGCAATGATCGTTTGTATGAGCCGTCAAATTGCTGCAGATTTATACGATTGTCTACAAGCGGTAGAAGGTTGTCCAAATATGGAAGTCATTATGACAGGCGATGTATCAAAAGATCCGCGCGAATGGAGAGAAATTCAAGAAGGAAGCCAATATTCACATATTAAGTCTAAGAAAGAACAAGAAGATGTTAAGGCTAAATTAAGGAACCCTGAAGACCCACTTAAGTTTGTAATAGTAGTGGATATGTGGCTAACAGGTATGGACGCACAGCCACTCTCATACCTATATGTTGATAAGCCTATGAAGGGGCATAATCTAATGCAAGCAATTGCAAGGGTTAACCGAGTCTTCCCCGGTAAAGAAGGTGGAATGGTTGTCGATTATATAGGCATTGCTACTTCTCTAAAAGAGGCAACACAAAAATATACTAAAGGCGGAGGAACAGGCAATCCTGCTTATGATGTTGCTGAGGCAATTAGAATTTTTAATGAAAATTTAGAATCTGTTAGAAACTTTATCCCTTCAAATATAGAGATAGAAGGTTGGAGACATAAATCCCAAATAGATAGGGAAGATTTTATAGCAGATTTAGTAAATGTGCTATTAAGCAGCGATACAGAGGATTATATACAATATGCAACGAAACTAGAGAAATCTTACCAACTTGTTAAAAATCAGCCAGAAGCAATGGTCATTGCTGATGAAGTAACACTTTATTTAATGTTAAAGGCTCAATTACGCAAACATTTACGACCTCCCGGTGGGACTGCAGGAGGGAATAAGACATTAGAAGAGCAATTGTCAGCACTATTAGATCAAAATTTATTAGCAAAAGAAACTGTAGATATTTTTAAAGT
The DNA here is from genome assembly GCF_001076885.1 of Bacillus sp. 522_BSPC. Taxonomy (GTDB): domain Bacteria; phylum Bacillota; class Bacilli; order Bacillales; family Cytobacillaceae; genus Niallia; species Niallia hominis. The sequence goes on along the minus strand of NZ_JVDT01000221.1, from coordinate 8,520 downwards.
GGCAGGAATAGAACGGCAGGATATTAGTATTCTTGATGAGCAATTTTTAGCCGATTTAACAAAGAAAGAACATGAGGATCTACGGTTAAAATTACTTAAAAAACTTCTTGAGGACAAAATCAAAGTAACCTTTAAACAAGGAAGTCCGCAAACAAAAACAATGCAAGAGTTGCTAGAAAAAACATTAACTGAATACCATAATCGTGTTATTCAAGCGGCAGATGTCGTTCGCATGATGATTAAAATGCGCAAAGAAATGGAAGAGGAAATGCGCAAACGACAGGACTTAGGCTTGTCTGAAGAAGAGATTGAATTTTACAAAGTAATTACCTCTATGGAAGAAGGCGCTTTTTCAAATGAGTTCCTAGCCAACTTAATACACAAAGTTGTTAATGAGTTAAAAAAGAAACTCGATGTTGATTGGACTAGCCCACACCGACAAGATGTTTATGCTAAAGTGAAACTTGCTGTCAAAATGGTTTTGATGAAGGAGAAAGTAACAGGGCAACAACTTCAATTTTTGACAAATAAGTTTATGGAACAGGCTGAAGAACAGTACAAAGGTTGGCCGATGGATGCTTAAATGAAGTTCCAAACTGAAACAGATACCCACTATATTTTTGAGGTATCTGTTTTCTTTTAGATATTTATAAACTTTTTGAAGAAAAAATAAATAAAAGGTGATCTACATGATAAAAGCCAATACTATAACAATTGAGCCATTTGAGTTATCGGCTTTAGAACAACTTTCAAAAATAATCGGTGATAGATATACCGGGTCTGAAATAACTAATTTTTTTCATAAAGCAGGATTCCCACAATATCTTCATGATGGAAAAACAAAATGGAGATTTGTTTACCAAGTACTTCAAGAAATCCAAAGGAATCCCTCTGGTCAATATCAGGTAGCGAAAATTATTCAAGCACTTTGTAATCCCCAAGAATACATAAATAATGGCAATTACCATGAGGAAATTGTGGGACAAGTAAATGAGATAATAAAGTTTTACGGGCTTAAAGTAAGTTTAGAAACAGGTAAAATCTTTTTTGCGGGAAAAATAGATACTAGTTTGAATAGAAATTCTAAAGAAGTAAAAGCGTTTGATTCTAGAAACTACCATGAGGAGATTCGTAAGCATGGAAGAGAACTTTTCGCTGAAGGAAGATATTTTCACGCTGTCTTTGAATGCTGCAAGGCATTTGACAAGTATGTCGCAGAAAAGGCTAAATTAGATAAACATGGGTCAGATTTAATGAGTGCAGCATTATCAATGAAAGGTAGTTTAAAATTAAATAAACAAGTTACTGAAACAGATCGTAATGAGCAAGAGGGTATAATGCACCTTTGTATGGGCGTTATGAGGGCGATTCGCAATCCTAAAGGGCATGAACTAGCCCTAGAATGGCCAATTGATGTAAAGGATGCTCTTGATATTCTTTCTTTGTTAAGTTTCTTATTTCGCCAAATAGATAAGACTATTTATTGGGGATAAACTTACTCTGTTGGAATATCAGGAAACCGATGTAACTTTGTTTATATTGTGTTTAATAGAAAAAGAGTGGGAAATTCTCACTCTTTAAATCCGTCCATTTTAATATGATTAGATAAAATTGAAGAAAACTGTATAGAAGTACTTAATTTATTGTATTTTAGTTACTTGTTGGTTTTTTGCTTTAGTAAGTATCTCATTAATATTCCACCATTCGTTGTTAGGAAATGTTTTCATTATTAGAGTTGTTCTAATATCACGATAGGAATCCACCTTATCAACTGACACTGTAACTGTAATTTCAGGTAACGCTTCGAGCCAATTAAGATTTAATTCATAGGTATTCGGCCGATTTTCTGGCAATCCAAAGATGGGATTCCTTGTTACCTTTATTAAACCTAACTGTTCAAGTTCTTTAATATGATCAATTGCTTTGTTCTTAGAGCATCGTGCAGCAGTCGCTATTTGTTCATATGTCATATAGAATTGTCTATTTTTATCTCTGAAGCGTTTGGAATGAATTAGTAATGCGTTAATTGTAAGGTGTAACTTTTTGGGATATTGATAAATAGTTAACATTTCACTTCTAGATACTACAATTTCATTTTTCCCTTCATTCATCACTAGATTTTTTTTATAAACATGATTAACAATTCGTGTAATTTCTTGATAGCAAGTTTTCAGTGGGGTTGTATAATATTTAGGATCTTGTTTTTCCATCCATTCATTAAGCCTTTGCTCACATTCTTGATTTGAAATCTTTAGGGTATTAAAATAGATGGCTAGTTTACAAAGAGAAGCATTTCTGGAATTCGGTGTCCTTATGCCATTTTTGTATAATGACGCTAATGAATTCGGAGATTCTTTGGATAAGTCTAGATTAGTTAGGTCTGGACTAATTTCTCTTTTCACGGGTTTAAGAATCCGGAATAAGTCCGTTTCATCTGGTAAATCATTAATTAAATCCTTTAAAACATCAGCATCTATAGGTTGTATTGTTAAAATAAAATCTAAGGAACGGATAGGTTTAAAGCCATTTTGAACGTCAACATACCAGCAAATATTATCGTGTTGATTTTTATTTTTAAAATTTATACTCAGAGGGAGTTTTAAGCCTTGAGTAGGTGAAGGTCTTTTTTCTATTTTTCCGTTTAAATTTCCATTAACAAGATTTAGTGTTGATTCAACCGCAGCATTATATAGTTTTTCCATAGACTTGTATGGAATTTCTTTTGAAAAGTAAATATCGACATGATATCCCTTAGTACCGCTCCAACTTGTGAAGATTTTATCGGTAGGGATACCCAAGTCATTTAAAGATTCATAGAGAGCCAAAACCACCCTGTTTGCTTCTATTTTATCGGGGACATCTACATCAAATGTCATAAATTTTGTTAGTGTTTTTCTGCAAAAAATCCCGTATGTATTTTCTCTCATTAGGTGTGATTTTAAAAATCCATCGTGCAGAGGTTTATGACTTTTGGTTTCATATGCATTAAAAGTTTGATAGCCATTGCCGTCGTTGTTCTGTTTGATGTACTTGTATCTTACTGTGATGAATAACTCCTTTATTTTGTTCAAAACTGCATTTAATTCATCCAAATAAATCACATCCTTTCTATTCAATCAAATCTTCATTTTTAACATTCCTCTCTCAATTCAATGTTTAGGCTTATTATTGTTATATCATAAAAGCAAAAAGACCAGATTAATATGTTACAAGATAATTGTGGCGAGTTTTGGTGAAAATGTGAAATACCTATTTACTCAAGATGTTCTAAGCCTATAAAACCATTTTAAAAAAATAATTAAGTACTTCTGTACTATAATTTTTAATTACTTCGATCCATACTAATATGGCTTTTTAAGAAATTATGTTTTTTGGAATTTAATAGATTGAAAACAAGGATAGAACATATGTGTGTATAAAGTAATAAGTGTAAATATTTTCACTAGAAAGGTGTGTACACTCATATGGTTAGAAAGGAAAGACAAAAGAAATTGGATTATGTTAAGGCGATTCACGATGATTATACTATTATCATTGCAAAGCATCCCCGCTTTCAATGGATAAATCATTCTGAAAGCAAGTTTATTTATTTTTTATACATCACGAAAAGTCAAAAGTGTTTCGTGGATAAAAATACAGCCCATGTAGGTGAGTATAATATCCTCTGTTTTCAAAATTTTTATTCATCCTTTATAAGTCTAATGAAAGTGATAGTTCCTATACTGGCTGAATATATTTTAGACAACGATGAACTCTTCAAAGTAATTATGTTATGTGAGGAATTAGAAGAACCTGATGACGATCTGCTTCATGAGAATAACAGTGAATAATTAACAACGGCAGGGATAGTATCCTTGCTTTTTTTTTATTTTATTTACAAAAATCTTCAACAATATCTATATGGCTTTCATTATTAATAAAGGTTTTTCCTTCTTAAAAAAGAAGTTACAAATAGAGCATTCCCTTGAAATAGGGGATTAAAAAGAAGGGAGAGGAGATGAATGGGCAAATATGAATATAGCGTTCATGAGTTAATTAGAATAAATGAGTTATTTAATGATGCAGCAAGTGTCCTATTGCATAACTTAAATAAATTTGTTTATGTGGAAATAATTGACCGTGAAGGTGAAAAAAATTGTTTTACCCTGACTAAAAGAGATTTTAAGGCGATTCAAACTGATTTTTTTATAAGCATACTTAATGATATTATCCTAGACGGATTGGACGATGAACTAATTATGAGTGTTAAATTAAATCCCAGTGTTGAGAATTTTCCGATTGAAATTATTTTTACGTATCAAAATGAAATTCATGAAAGGTACTTTTGCAATTTCAAAGAACTCGGATTTATCTATAATTCATTGAAAAAACAAAAAGAAAATGTTAATTAGATAAAAATAATTAAAGGACAAAGAGATAGTGTGCTCACCAATGACAAAGCCTGTACCAACATAATATTTGATCGTTAAATGTTGGTGCAAATGTAGGGGGGTGCATATGCAATTGACAAATGAACCAACGATTATGGGAATAGATGCCTCATTAACTTCTACTGGCGTTGCTATAACAACCTTCGAACAAAAAATTGTCATTCTTCATACAATAAAAACCAATGCTGATACACCTATTCACAAAAGGATTCATTTTGTATACATGGAACTTGAAAAAATAATTGACGAAAACTATGTGCGACTGATTTTATGTGAAAATAACTATACTGGTGGAAGTAAGGAAGTAAATTGGGTTATAGGAATAATCTTTCTCATTGCAGCAAACAAGGGTATAGAAATAAAGACATATGCCCCGGCTTCTATTAAGAAGGCTATCACAGGAAATGGAAGAGCCAGTAAGAAAGAAATAAAGCCGGCTATACATAAAATATATGGTGAACTAAGAACTAACGAGCACGTGCGTGATGCATTGGCGATTATACATTGTTATTTTGCCAAAGAGGAAGGGGAAGAAAAATATATATAAACAAATGGCTCTAGTAGCAGTGCATATTGAAGAGTAAACATGACGTTTGCTCTTTTTCTTTTTTGTAAATACTACCATTAAAAGGAGTTGAGCATGATGTATAAACATGAAATACATAAATCATTCACATATTTATTTTTCTTTGTAGTAATAATAATATTTTTAATCTCAACGGTTCCTATTTCGTTCCAAGTTGACGAATATACATACGTGACTGCTTTGATCTTTTCTATAATTGGTACGGTTTGTTTTAGTGAGATATATTTTGGATTACATAAAAAAATCAAGGATAAGGATTTCCTTGCAATATTCGTCCGAAATCTTTTTCTACTTTCCGTTTTTTTGATCAACTGTTCCATAGTTTTACTAGGAAATTGGTTTGTACTGCAGTCAGGACTAGTAGATACGTTAAATTATACATGGTACACAGTTATTGCTGGCTTTATATGGTTAATTAGTTTTCACATAGCAAAGATAGTGCCAAATTTTCCAGAAAAGTTGTTGAAGAAGAAGGAGCAATAAATCCCGCTCCTTTTTTTTGTGTCAAAATATGTTGAATAGGTACTTAATTTGACGTTTATTTGGCCCTGACTGTAACTCTTGATCAACGTATAATAAAAGAATATCCATAGATTTTAATAGAGCGGAGGCGTTTATTATAGATTTGCTAATACCTAACAAGAAGAAGAGAGTGAATACTCACTTATTTAACGCCTTGTGTAGATTGTTGTTAATCTTATTGTTTACTCCTTTGACCTTACAATTCTGGAATCACAGTTTTATGTCTTTAGTTATTGTTACGTATCTGACCATGCAGGTAGGGGGATTTATATATAAGAGAATGTATATTCCAACATATCAATATGTTGTCTATGAGAATAAATATAATAATAAAATGCCACCTGCTTTTTCTTGGTTGATGCTAATTTTAATATTATTTGTCTCAATAACATCCGGACTGATATTATTTTTTCAAGGAAACAATGTGTTTTCTACTTTCTTCATGCCTTTCTTTTTCTTCATGGGATCATTCTGTTGGAATCTAGTAATTAATACTGTAATAGAAGCAAAGGGTATGTATAAATCACAAGATGTTAATTAGATTGTTATAAGGGGGATGCCATGAAAGAGATTAATTCAAATGTCCGATTTATTATTACTCTGTTTATTTGGGCAATCATACTTTGTTCAATTTATTCAGTTTTGTTCTACCCAATTAATTACTTCATCTTAAAATTCAGTCCCATTGACTATTTTTGTCTATTTGCTGGAGTATTTATCTGTAGTGGTATTCTGTTTCACCGTTTCTATTTAAACCTATTTGATAATGTTACTGAGCATTTTAAAATTAAGAATGAGATGTTTTGGAATGGTATTACACTTATTACTTTTAACTTAACAGGTTTGTTCGCAGGGTTCCTAGTTTATATGATTACTAAAGACATGACTTATGCGGAAATTACAGTAATGGTTTATAGTTGCGGGTCAATCAGTTGGTTTATACCTCTAAATATAATAAGAAGGGAAGTAAAGGAAAGACAGATTAGGGAAGAAAGATCTAACAAAATCTTTATTGATGAAAATGAGAATAAGATACTATATTTTAAGTTATAGGTAGTAATGATTAGTCATAATTAATATTAGTTAATAAAGATTGGCAATTTTTTATGTGCGATAATAATATTGTAAATAAATTATTTCAAAATGTAATTAATTAAAAAGGAAATTGGCAACTGATATTGAATTTAACAGTATCAGGACTAAATTTTTTGATAGATTCCTGATGGTTAGTATTCCTTGAAACGTCTTAGATCCCTTTCTTGTGTATACGCCCCTTTCGTTTGAAATAATAATTATACAGTTAAGACCAGATAGTGATATTTGCTATTTGGTCTTTTTTTTTTTATAAATATGGGACCATATATACTAGTCATATGATATTTTTTAAATAGAGGAAGGAAGTCTTGTTAAACTTAAACAACATTATACTATTAAATAATTTTAATAACTTTAACTCAACTTTCGCACCAAAAAAATAAGTGCAAATCGTTAGTTGTATTGCGTCTATGGTCTATTAAATATGTTGCTTGACAGTGTTTAATAAAATGAAATAACACCTCATTCTTTGGTATAGTGTAATTGTAGAGAAAACACTACCATACAGAAGAGGTGCTCCCTATATGATAGACCAAAATAGCCAAAACAATCAACTACCAAAAGAACTTAATTCGGTTTTTTCTGAGCTTGAAATGAATAAACACCTGCGCCAAGCAGGAATTAAAAAATCCTTCGGTTTCAGCTGTTCCTACTTATTTCAGCTTGTTTTCTGTTTGATTTTCCAGCACAAAAATTGGTTTTCACTTCTTGATTCAAAGAAAGCCGATCAGTTTCCAGCCAAAGATGCCGTCTATCGCTTTTTAAACCAATCAACTTTTAATTGGCGCCGTTTCTTACTACTGTTGAGCATTTTTACTATTCAAAAGGTGACTCGCCTTACGAATAAAGAGCGTCCAAAAGTACTGATTATCGATGATTCTGCGTATGACCGAAATCGTAGTAAAAAGGTAGAGCTTCTCGCTCGTTGTTTTGATCATGCTTCCCTGAAAATGCGTTTCTTTAAGGGGTTTCGTATGCTCACTTTGGGCTGGTCAGATGGCTATACATTTATGCCAATTGACTTTTCTTTAGTCAGTTCAAAAAAGTCTCAAATCAATGGTATCTCTGAAAAAATTGATAAACGTACTTGTGGATACAAGCGTCGAGAAAATGCATTACAAACTGAGCCTGAACAAGTTCCTGACATGATTAAACGTGCATTAGCCAATGGGATAGATGCAAGTTATGTCCTTATGGATTCTTGGTTTACATTGCCACCACTTGTAAAGTCTATTGTGGATCAAGGATTAGACGTAATTGGTATGGTCAAAGAAACAAAACAACGTTATAACGTAAACGGGGAGATGGTTTCTTTAAAGCAACTATACCGCCTAGCTGGACCCATTCAATCCAAGAAAGGAATTCTTCGTTCCATCCATACGATCATGGCTAATGGAACACCAATTAAAGTGGTATTCATTCAAAACAGAAATAAGAAAAGCGACTGGCTTGCCATCCTCAGCACAGACTGCACTCTTTCAGAACAGGAGATCGTCCGAATCTATGGAATGCGCTGGGATATCGAGGTATTCTTTAAGGCGGCCAAATCTCTTTTGAAACTTGAAAAAGAATTCCAAAGCCGTTCATATGACGCGCTTATTTGCCATACAACGATTGTGTTTTCTCGTTTTATCGTTCTGTCGTGGCAGAATCGCTGTAATACCGATCAACGCACAATAGGTGGTCTGTTTTACGAATTATGCGATGAAGTAAATGAACTTGATTGGGCTGTCGCATTACAGCAATTGATCGAGCTTCTTCAAGATGCACTTAAACAAACGAATAAGAAAATCAAAAAAATAATTCAAAGTCAACTTGAACAGTGGATCGCTGGCCTTCCTAATTATATCAAGGCTTATTTGCCGATATCACTCTGCGAAAGTTGAG